>DATIHN010000022.1 GCA_035480635.1 Candidatus Saccharimonadales bacterium | reverse complement strand
TTTCCTTCGCAATCTGCTGTATTGGAAAGATAATATGGTCGTTCGGCCTAAGCAAACTGTCTCCCCAAGGTTATAAGACCTTTTAGAGCCTAATTATCTAGCCAGTTTGAGAGGCCGAACGACAAAGACGCAGGGCAGAGGTTACGGGATGAGAGAAGGTTGGTGCGGATGACGCTGGGTGGGGAGAGATTAGAAGTTAGGAACTTGACCTAACCAGGTAAAATAGTTATGCTTGTTGCAACCTGGTTTGATAAAATCATGCCCAGAGCCAAACAGAAATCCACCTCACAACTCTTCAGCCGGCACAAGTTTTCTCGACCCCTGATTATCGCTAGCGTCATTGGCCTAGTGCTGATGATGGGGTTGCTTTATCAACAAGTCTTTGCCAATGCCGCTACAGTTTCGGCGGCCTTTCCGTATCCAGGCACGGACTTTGCCTGCCCTTTCAATTATTATTTTTTGAACCATGTGACTTATTACTACCATCCAAGCGTCCAACTGGGCAGTCGTGGCGATTGCGTTAAAGAACTCCAACATTTATTAAACATTCAACGTGGGCGGGTGATGATTGCAGAAAGCGGGAACTTTGATCGCTCGACCCAAACGCTAGTTAAAGCTTTCCAAGCCGAATCAGGGCTGAGCCCAGACGGTAAGGTCAACCAACAAACTTGGACCAAACTGCACTACCGAGCTGGGGTTGTACATACCGCCCTGCCAGGCAGCAGTCGTTGATAGGAACATTATTCTGCTATAATTAGCGCCAGACTCCAAGGTTCAAAGGAGTAGTAAATGTCGATTCTGGT
Organism: Candidatus Saccharimonadales bacterium; assembly: GCA_035480635.1. Classification (NCBI taxonomy): domain Bacteria; phylum Candidatus Saccharimonadota; class Candidatus Saccharimonadia; order Saccharimonadales (SeqCode); species Saccharimonadales bacterium (SeqCode). The sequence continues at coordinate 11,571 of DATIHN010000022.1, read as the reverse complement.
GCCTGAAATCAGAGCGAATTGGCGACTGGCTCTAAGTATGCTTGCCATGATGCTCTTCCCCCTCGGTGTTGTTTCAACCATCTGTGGAATCCTGGCCGTCTGCGCTACGGCGGCCGGACAGTCCGACGTCTACGTCTGGTATGGTCTTGGTGCCTACTGCGTCGGTATGGGGCTCGTTGTGCTTTCTGTCATCTGGCGGCCGTAGTGTTGACCAATGATGAGGCCGATTTAACTACAAAGGCGCATAAAGTGATATCACGTCACTTTACGTACTTCTATGCCCTGGTGGCATCTATCTTTATGCTCTTGTTCGCTTGGCCAGGTACAAGCACCATAAAAGCGGTTATTATGGCTTTACTTATCGTCGCCGTGATTGTTGTGCTCGCTCTCCCGGTTTCGTACCCACACCATGGCGGGTCACTAATGGACCAGTTTCTTGAAATGCTGGAATGGAGGTTGAAGTACGCCGCGCGCCGATTACGGTTACAAGTAAGTCACCAGACCGAAAGAGAGCGAGCAGATGCTCAGCCAGGGCGTGCTGGATTATCGGATGGCTGGCGGTCGGAGTGGTGATATCAAAACCGAAGGAGAAAGATGGTGTTAGCTGAAATCTGGGCTCCGCACTGGTTGATCTACCCGCTCATTACAGCGGTCATCGGAGGATTCACTAGCGGCCTAATCGTGGCCCTTGCCAAAGAGCGGCAGCGTGGAGTAGAGGCGGTTGAAAGTGCCTGACTCAGACCACTACGATCTGAACTTCGACATTCTAAACGACCTGCCGGCTGGTTTAGCGCCGGATAAACAGGCCTTGTGGCAGAGGATCATGGTGCAGCGTCGGTCAGCCATTAACGCCCGTTTGGGCGGGGTTGGGGTGCTCGCGCCCAATGACCACATCACCATGATCAACCTAGCCGGAGGCGCTCTGACGATACCGACTTGGGCAAGGGACGCCATTTGTGAGTGGACCCGCGATCTAGCCGAACTGGCCTCAGCAGCGGCGGGCATTACCGAAAAGAGCCTCACAAATTGCTTGGCGGAGGTGGAGGCAAAGACGGCCGAACAAGAACTTCTTTTTGGCAATGAACCATCGCCCCTGAACTTTGTCCTAGGTGTGGTCACGACTCACTGCCAATACTTCCGTACACAGCAAGCGACGGCATCGGACCTGGCTGCAAACAGCTAACGGCCTACTCTGGCAACAGGGTAGGCCGCTTCATTATTAAAGTAAAACCCCGCCAACCTTGCGGTCAGCAGGGCATGAACCCTGGCGGGTTAGAGCATTAGGGCACTTTTGATCAGTTGGATCTCGGCGGCGGTGATGCCAACGCTGTCGCGGCAGAGCTGCAGCAGGCGCTTTTCGGCCTCGGGTGAGGGTGGATTGCCTGTGCAGAGACTCATCAGTTCCTGACGGTGGGCCAGAAAAGTCTCCACAAGAGTGTCGGACCACAGGGCGCCAGCAGTCCTTGTAGCGGCGCTGGTGCCTTCGTCGCCATCGAGGATGATGGCGTGGGCAGCGGCTCGCAGGCCGGTTGGGGATACAGCAGTCGTGGCCATTGTGTCTCCTGACGATCGGGACTTTAGCTAACCTATTTTAGTATAAACATTAGTTTACGTCAACCCTAAGTAAGTCAAATAAATCAGAAGCCAAACAGTTATGCTGGACTAATCAACAATTTAGTCTCATAATACCCGCGATCCTCAAGCGATAGGACGCTGACATGTTTGACGTATTGCTCGACTTTGCCGGACTGGCCGACTACGAGATCGATGCCGGGGCGCCGGTGCTCTGGCCCAGCTACGCCAAGTTCGAACTCTGCCGCTCGGTTACGGGACAAGATGATTCAGATCTCTGGCTCGGAAACGGTGGAGTCGTGGTGCGTTGGGGCGATCCTCGCATTAACCTAATCATGGAGGAGTGGAGAATCCAGGTTGCTATGCCCTTGGTCAAGGTGTGGAGCCCTGATCGTCATGGCTACCATGCTCTCCACGGCGCCAAGGTCAAACTGGTCTTCCCCAACTTCATCTATGAGCTCCACTGCATTCCCAAGATGCTGGGAACGCTTGACACTGACTCAGACCAAGATCCCACACCGATACTCAGCGCTGAGTTCGACCCAGACATTTACAACCGTAACCAGAGCCTGGTCGTAGAGGTGGTGCCGTGGGGCGAAGAGGATTGGGTGGCGATTGAGCGGGCTTTGCTCAACCCTCCCGACACGATTTGCTACGTCGAGACCGAAGACCACTTCTTTTCGGTGCACCAAGGCGCCCAGATCGATCGCTCGATCCGGCCGTTGACGCGAAAAGTTGTTGCCTAGTGCACTAGGGGGCCGTAAGATGACATACATCCTTTTCGCCTTACCGATGGCATTCGCTTGTGTCTCGCTTGTACCCGCCGTTAGCAATGCCAGACGCCGGATGGCACTCAAACGGGCGGCCACTTAGGCCGCCCTCAACATTTTGAAAATTGCTATAAATACCCTTTACAAAAGCGTTATAACTCCTTATACTATGGTAGTCCTTAATGGGCGGTCTTTTATTATCCGCTCACAAAATTAACCCGCTGGTTGGGCACTATCTGATAAATCATCTTGGTTAGATAGAGCCAAAACAGCGAAACAACAGGAGAAATTATGGCTGAATTCAAACGCGACAAGCCACACATTAACGTTGGTACCATGGGTCACGTTGACCATGGTAAAACCACGCTAACTGCTGCCATCACTCACGTGCTGGCCAAAAAACTGCCGAGCGATATCAACAAGCCGGTTAACTATGATCAAATCGATAACGCGCCCGAGGAAAAGCAGCGTGGTATTACGATTGCCACCTCGCACCAAGAGTACGAGAGTGCCAAGCGTCACTACGCTCACGTTGATATGCCGGGGCACGCCGACTATGTTAAGAACATGATCACCGGTGCGGCCCAGGTGGATGGCGCCATTTTGGTGGTGAGTGCTGCCGATGGTCCCATGCCTCAAACCCGCGAGCACATTCTCTTGGCCCGCCAAGTTGGGGTGCCTTACGTACTGGTTTACATGAACAAGATGGACATGGCCGACCCGGAACTAGCCGAGCTGGTCGAAATTGAAATTCGCGAGCTACTCAAGCAATACGACTACGACGAGAAGGCTCCAATCATCAAGGGTTCGGCCCTCAAGGCCCTCGAAGGCGATGCCGAAGCCGAAAAGAGCATTATGGATCTGGTCGAAGCCATGGACGAGCACATGCCCGAGCCCAAGCGCGAAGTCGATAAACCCTTCTTAATGCCGATCGAAGATGTCTTCTCAATCAAAGGTCGCGGGACCGTGGCCACTGGTCGTATCGAGACCGGTAAACTGAAAGTCAACGACGAAGTCGAAATTGTCGGAATCCGTCCAACTAAGAAAACCGTTGTAACTGGCGTAGAAATGTTCAAGAAGTTGCTGCCTGATGCTCAAGCTGGCGATAACATTGGCGCTCTTCTGCGCGGCATTGAACGCGACGACATTGAGCGCGGTCAGGTATTGGCCAAGCCCGGTTCAATTACGCCCCACACCGAATTCGAATCTCAGATCTACGTGCTGAAGAAAGACGAAGGTGGTCGCCACACTCCGTTCCTGAAAGGCTATAAGCCCCAGTTCTACTTCCGCACCACCGACGTCACCGGTGAATGCATCCTGCCCGAAGGTATGGAGATGGTCATGCCGGGAGACGACGTTAAAATGGACGTTAAACTGATTGCTCCAATTGCTATGGACGAAGGCCTGCGCTTTGCGATTCGCGAAGGTGGCCGGACCGTCGGTGCCGGGGTTGTAACAAAGATTAAGAAATAATCTGTTAGACTAAACCCTAATGAGCGCCGCACCTAAACAAACCGAGGAAGAACCCAAACAGCGAATCCGTATCCGCTTGAAGGCCTACGATAACAAGGTCATCGATCAATCGGCCAAGCAGATTTTGGATACGGCTATTCGCACCGGTGCCAGCGTGGCCGGCCCGATTCCGCTGCCGACCGATAAAAGCGGCTACACCGTCATCAAAAGCCCGCACATCTTCAAAGACAGCCGCGAGCAGTTCGAGATGCGGGTGCACAAACGCCTCATCGACATCACCGAGCCGACTGGCAAAACCGTCGATGCCCTGATGAACCTGAACTTACCCGCCGGCGTCGACATCGAAATTAAGATGTAAACTAAGAGTCCGCCTCCGTCAGCCGACGGACGGCGGATTTTTGGGTAGGAAAAACATGCAAACTTTTGAATCTGGCCGCGAAGCATCGCTGTTGAAGGATATAAAATCTGGTGCGAAAACCGTCGAAGGGCGATTAGCTAAAGGTAAGTTTTTGGATTACCAAGTTGGTGATCATGTAAAGCTTCGAGCTGATCATTATAACCAAGTTGGCAAACTAATCAAATCGGAACCAAACCAGGCCGAAGTAGTTATTACGAAAATCGAGCATTACCCAGACTTCAAGACGATGCTGGCAGGCGTAGGGTACCTTTCGTTGGTCCCAAGAGCCAAAGATGTTGATGAAGCTTTGGACGAACTCTACAAATACTACACCCTCGAGCAAGAACAACGGTTCGGCGCCATCGCCATCTATTTTGAGCTTCTAAAATAGAAAAACCCACGGCTGGCCGCAGGTTCTCCTGTGGTTCACCGTGGGTGGTTGTATAAGCCCTGGGCCTACTCGTCCAGCATGGCGTAGAGGCGCTCCACATCATCCTGTATGTTGACCTTTGGTCTCAGGCTGTCAACCATGTCGAGACCGAGAGCGACGACTTCGCCCAGCTCGTGCTGGGTTTCCAGCATGGCATCCGAGAAGACCCGGAATAGCTGGTCAACGTCTGCGGCCTCATACGACACCGCTTTCGCTGGGGACGGGTCGGTGTGGCCGAAGGCATCGTTGTATTGCAGACTGCTAACGCCCAATCTGCTCCGTGACCAGACCTCCACAGGCAACACCAGGCCGCTGTCCGTCTCTTCCATTAGGTAGACACGGACGGTGTGCCCGTCGGCCGTCTCCTCGCGTTGTACTTGAAAGCTGTACATTGCTAACCCCCTCAACTAGACAATAAACTAATAATACACTAATACATTCATAATGTCAATCTCATCAGTTGACACCGTAACCATTATGAGCTTTAATAGACAAACTATGAATCAACATAGCAACAAGTTTAATATTCCGACCGTACTGGACACTAAGTGGAGTGGCCGGGAATTTGACGTGGGGCTTGTTGATAGTTAAGAATTAGCGATTTTTTGGACTAGACAAGCCTCCGAAAGGAGGCTTTTTGATTAAAGTGCGCATTTCGGAGGTTTTTCTGGCCTAACAACCGTTAGGTCTGTACCCAATAAAGGGGGAAATGTGCTAGGCCCAACCCTTAAAGGCGATCGAGTGACGCTACGGCCCATACGCGAGGAAGAAGCGGAGATTTTCGTCTCCTTCCTGTGCGATCCCGTAGTCACTCGATTCATGGGCAGTGTCATGCCCATTACTCTGGAGCAGGAACTAGAGTGGCTTAAGAAAGAGTCCACTAACCCGAATACGGTTTTGTGGGGCATCGAATTTGATGAGCGGCTGGTCGGCAACATTGGCATGGGCATCAACTGGGATCGGGGAACCGGCGAATTAGGCGCAATGCTAGGCGATCGATCCGTTTGGGGACTCAAGTTGATGAAGGAGGCTGGTCAACTTGCCCGCGACTACCTCTTTACCCACTTGCCACTTAGAAAGATCAAGGGCGGTTACATCGATGGCAACGGTGCCAGCCAGCGGGCCCAAGAACGGGCGGGTTTCCATGAAACTGGCCGGTTGCGGGCCGAATACTTCCGCGATGGTGCCTGGCGAGACCACGTGTTCACGGAGTTGTGGCGCGAGGATTGGGAGAAGCAGAGGGCGGAACTAGTAAACGAGTCAGCCTGTTCGTCTCAGATCCCTGGGCTTGGCTGCGAGCGTTAGCACACAACCCCCCGGCTACGGCCGGGGGGTTTACTTTACAAATATAGTCTAGAGTGGAATAATCGTCTACAGTTCTGGAAGCGACCGAAGTTCTTACTAAAGGAGGCCCGGTGACACCCGAGGCTAGCACCGCAACCACACCTGAGTCAGAGAAGGCTGAGGAGTACATCCCGAGGTACATCAACCTGCCCGTTGCGGTTTTCATGCTCTTTGCGTACATCGGCGCGATGTGCTTCATCTTCGGCATATACGTCATGACGCAGGGATATTTTCAACTAGGTTTCGCAATAGCTCCCGCGTCGTTCGCATTCTTGCTCTTCAGTTCCTTCCAACTCGGCTTCCACATCTCCTACCTCGTCAAGAAGCATTACTAGCGCCACGAGTCAGGACAAGGCGATGTGAGTCCCCGTCCAGTACGCCAGCGGCCAGCAAACCTCCATGCGGAGGCGAGCTGGCCGTTTTACTTAATAAATGAAGCGCCCCGGCAAGAGAGCTTGCGCTCTCCCGCCGGGGATTTGTTCTTGGCTCCAGAGCGGCCTAGTAGCAGACCCTCCGGTAGCCGCTCGACCACGGGCCGAACTTGTAGTCGTAGATGGTCTGACCACTGGCGTTGACGCCGACTGGGCCGATGTTGACACCGCCGCCGATGGGTCCAATCGACCATTCGTAGATCTCGATGGTGGTGCGGTAGTTATAGCAACCGCGCAGCTTGCCGGCGGTCATCGAGACCCAAGAGTTGCGCCAATTGACCCAGTTGCCATTGAGGTAGCGCCAACCTGAGTATGAGCTGCGTTCGATCTTCAGGTAAACCTGGCACTGGTAGTAGGGGCAGCTGGTGTTGATGTTGGCCCAGCCTTGGACGTAGGTGCTGTGGTTGTCTGGCGTGTAAACGCTGTAGAGCTGAACGGCCTCGGCCTTAGTCGCAGTCTCTGTGACAGTGCCGACCGTGGCTATGCCAGTCGCCGACAAGAAGGCAACGCCGACGATGGATAGGGATTTCCTGAGCTTGGGCATTCTGTCCCCCTGGTTGTTTGTCAATGTACTACTTTGCGTAGTGGCTCAAGCATAGATTAATGTGATGATGTGATACAATACACACAATGAACACTACACAGAACAACACAAATGATGAAGCTCAAGCGGAATCAGCGGCCGAGCAACTGGGTCGAATGTTGCGTGAGGCTCGCAAAAAGTGCGGTTGGACCATTGCACAACTAGCCGAAAAAATTGGCCGCCCCCGAGAATGGTTAAATCGCGTTGAATTAGGTTATAGCGATTTAGGCGTCCAGCGGCCACCCTCGCCAGCTGATTTAGAGTCCTTGGCACGATATTTAGGAAGTAATTTGAGATCCAGTCTTGATGATTTATTACTATTAGTCGGCAAAGCGGTAGCGGACTATAATTCGCTCAACCCGCAGCGGGGAGACGGTCGACGTCGCGACGGCAAGGTAATTCAAACCGAAGTAATTATGGGTGAGGCTCAAATTTATCAGGCTATGTTGCGCATGCTGGAGGAGCAGCACTCCGATACCATTTTGAGACATACTGGGATATGGGCTCATCCCTCCAAGCACGTTAGTTCAATTCCGGAATGGCTTGATTATCGCCGGGCAGTTGGCCAGTTTCTAAAGAAAAACCCTTATGCCTTAATAAAGAGGGCGGAGTACCTCTGGAATAGTGAAAGCTTCAAAATCGCTCTTGATGCCGACCGCCTTCTAGTTGAAAGTGATGACCTCAATCAAAACCAAAATGCTAGAATCCGGTTTTTTAAACGCAATCCACTGGTGCTTGATGTGGCCATTGGTCAGCGCGAGGCCATCATTGCTATTCCGCAACGATCGGGTTTTCAATCACTGAGCGCCGCCCTTTTGATTAAGGATAAGGCTTTTGTTGAGGCGCTGAGATCTTGGTTCGAGGAGGTGGTCTGGGACAGTGAGATTCCGCATGAGAATCTTGATTATAGTGATTGGGACAAATCAGTCGGTAAAATCAAAGACATGTACAACAAACGCACATACACCAGACCGAAGATTGAATAATGAATAACCCGCGGTCGTAACCGCGGGTCTGAGTGGGCTAATGCCTTAAGTTATCGGCAGAGCCTGAGTGATGGGGAAGCGCGTGATCATTTCGTAGAGATCCTGAACGACTTGATTTAACAGCCTCTCTCGGACGGGATCCTCTTCAGGCCGACTGTCCTCAGCCGACAGTAAGAAATCAAGGTGCCCTGAGTGGACGACGATATCGACAACCCAGTCCTGTTCAAGCCAGTACGGCACAAGGGTGTCCAGCTGAGGGCGCTTGAGTTTGTGGCCATAGGTGACGTGAAGTTCATGGGGTTCGGCTGTACCTCGGATACCGAGGTCGGCGGCAGTGGTCGTCATGATTCACCCTCTCTGGTCGCAAAAGCCTACCCCGGGTTATAACACAATCCGCCCTAAGCCTCAAGCCAATAGTTGATTGGCGAAATTGATAATTTGGTGAGCGGCACGTTCAACATCATCATCAGAGTGCTCCAGAATAAAGTGGTCGATTGGAAATTGCTGGGTCAATTGGTCGAACTCAGCTTCGGTTTGGCGGCCGTAATCGGCCAGTAATGCTTGGCAGTCTTGATCGCTCATCTCGGGCGTAAAAAGCTCACGGTCCCTCCAACCTTCGTCTTTTTGGATTCTATCCAAGATGACTTGTGGGGCAGCCTTTATTAATATCAAAGCATCCAGTAATTTAACCCAATCTCCGGCAATGGGGCTAATGACGCCTTTGACCAGGATTAAATAATGGCCATCAATCAGGCGGACTTTTTGAGTTCGGCGCTCAGCCAAGTTTTCCATCATTTGCTGGGTTACGGCCAGGCGCTTGGCCTGGGGGATGGTGTGAAGACTATCATAATCACCGGGCGCCAAACCCAATTGTTGCATCAAAGCCGAGGCATAATGGATGACTTCAAAGCGACTATCGAGGTTTGCAACTTTACGTAAAATAGTTGATTTGCCGACACCGTTTACCCCACCAACAAAAATGTTCATGGTTACATTATATCGCTCGGGCCGTTAGAATGAAGCTATGGATTTGAAAGCATTATATACAGAAGCCGCTCGCCACTTTGGTGAAGGCGTAGCGGGAGTCGCGGATGATCAATGGAGTAATGCGACACCGGATACTGAATGGGATGTGCGGGCTTTGGTTAACCATGTGACCGGTGAGACCTTGTGGATCCCGGACCTATTGGCTGGCAAAACCATTGCCGAAGTTGGTAGCAAATACGACGGTGACGTGCTGGGCGATGATCCCAAGGCAGTTTGGGCCAAGGCCCTCCAAAAAGCCGTTGCGGCGGTCGAAGCGTGTGAGGATCTCACTAGTAATGTGCATCTTTCATTCGGCGATATGCCAGTTAAGGATTACCTCGGCCAAATGATTATTGATGCCACTGTTCACAGCTGGGACCTGGCTCAGGGCCTAAAATCGAGTGGTGCTGGCCCCGGTCCGCATCTGATCAATGCTGCTTACGAACTACTAGTGCCCCAGGCCGAAGACTGGCGCAAAGGCGGGGCCTTTGGACCAGAAATTAAGGTGCCGGACGATGCCAGCTTGGGAGTCAAGCTTTTGGCTTTGACTGGCCGCCGAGCTTAGTTTGGTTATAATAGAAAAAATAATTTGAGGTTTAATTGAGTACTAGTAAGTCTTTTAGTGATGCCCAGGCTAAGGCTATTGGCGATAAAATCGAAGTTGATTGGAGCGAAATTAGCTTGTGGGAATTCCAGCGAGGCCTGGAAGTTGAGCTAGAACATGGCACTGAGTTGGGGTAAAACACCAATGTCACTATGGATGACCCCGAAATGACCGGCCGGATCGCCCATGCCCACCTCAAGGAATTCCCGGATTATTACAAACGTTTGGACTCCTTAGAAGCAGAGGCCGAAAAGTATTGGGCCGGTCGCAGCCGCAAATTAGCCGACCAGACCTAGACAACCTTTTATAAAAATGGTATAAACAACCCATTCCGCGATCCTGAAAGCAGGTGGCATCATGGCCGCTCGTACCTTGCCAGAGTTTGATTCGTTCGAAGAAGGCAAAGAAAATGGCGATGTCTATAGGGCACGAAGAAATTGGATCGGACCTTGGTCACGGTCTCTCGTCAGAGCTAAAGCCTGCTATTTGAGTGTTTGGCTTGATTTCCCCAACCATCCCGATCGTTGGCAAGCCGCCCAACAGTACGGAGTTTGCTTACGCATGCAACACCGCCCGATTGAGGGGTACCTGTGGCTGCAAGGCTACGCCTTGCCAGCCAGGTTGCCAGTGACAATTGGTCGGTTAGCGGAAGCCAACGTGATGCGCGATCTTGGAATGTGCTACAGCGACGCGCGTGACTTTGAGAGAGCTGAAGTTCTGTTCCACCAATCACTCTCAGTCATGGGTGTGGGGGACGAGAACTTCGACACCCCAGCGGTAGACCAAGCTGCCACCGAAGTTCAGTTGGGACGCCTCAACATGCGCCGAGGCCGCTTCGGCACCGCAGCCGCCTGCTACGAAGGTGCCAGGTATATCTTTGCCAGCCTCATGAAAAAGGACGAGAATGCCGCGATGCAGCTGCTCTATATGCTGCTCCACGAGGCTCAGAACGACATCGCCCGAGGGAAGCCAGAACTAGCCAGGGACAAACTGGCGATGGTTTACGGGCTGAGATCGGTCGGTTCGCCCATCCATCAGGTGAAAGCACACACGCTCGATCTTTTAGCTAAGCATCGGTTTATCGTACAGGCGATTTTCCATACAGTCACAATGAGGGAATGAGGTGATGGGGCGGTTGGGGTCAAACCCAGCCGCCCTTGACGTTTTTTAGCATGCGTGATATAGTTTTTTGGTTATGACGAATGATTCTAATAATAAATCACTTAAAAATTACGCCTACATCGACTCTCAAAACCTGAATATGACCATCCAAAACTTGGGTTGGAGCGTCGATTGGGCCAAGTTCCGCGAATATTTGCGCGCCAAACATAATGTGGCCGTGGCCTATCTCTTTATTGGCTACATTGCCGAAAACCAGGACCTTTATTCCTTCTTGCAAAAAGCCGGCTTCGTGATTATTTTCAAACCAGTTGTCATCGGCAAAGAGGGCAACGTCAAAGGCAACATTGATGCCGAACTGGTGCTGCAAGTTATGATTGATGCCCAGGCCTACGATCGCGCAGTTGTCGTCACTGGCGACGGCGACTTCCACGGCTTAGTTAATTATCTCTACGCCCAGAACAAACTTCAGGCGCTGCTTGTACCGAACCTGCGCCAATATTCCAGCCTGCTCAAAGGCGCCGCCCGCGAACGGATCGATTTTATTAGCAATATGCGTAAAGAGCTCGAGTATAAAAAGAACCGCGGGCGCACCTCCAGCTCTGGGTCGTCTGGCTCTTCGCGCCGCAGCCCGGGCGATAAGCTCGAAGACGCTTTGATTAAAGCTGTAGATGAAGGTTCTAAAGAACCGATCACGGCCGAGAGCCCCGGCGATGTTGTCAGCGAAGCGCCCGCCGTCAAAACTGAATAACCCCAACCGTCATTGCGAGGAGGATGAAGGCCGACGCGGCAATCTTTCGACTGTCATTCCGAGCAGAGTCGAGGAATCTATTTAA
>DATIHN010000021.1 GCA_035480635.1 Candidatus Saccharimonadales bacterium | reverse complement strand
TATATTGGTAGCCACTAGTCTGATCGAAGTTGGTCTGGATGTACCAAACGCCAGTGTCATTATTATTGAAGCGGCTGAGCGCTACGGCCTAGCTACACTACATCAGTTGCGGGGGCGGGTCGGCCGCTCAGACCAGCAGTCCTACTGCTACCTATTTAGTAGTGACGATTCGGCTGGGTCGGCTCGACTGGCAGCTATGGAGCGAACCAACGATGGTTTTCGGTTAGCTCAAATTGATATAGAACTGCGTGGTGCTGGCCAAATTTATGGGCTCAAACAACATGGTCGCATCGATCTTCGGTTCGCCGATTTGGGGGATGCCAAACTAGTGGCTTTGGTTCGCCAGGCCGCCGAGGCCTTTGCGGCGGACCCCGTAAAAATGGTAGAATCAAAGCGAGCAGTAGCGCGTATTAATCAGCTCAAAGAGGTTACTTCGCTCGACTAAAATATGTACGCAGGGTTCATCACACCGAAACATTCAATTAAACGGCTGGGTATCCACCAGCGCTTGGACGTGGCTGCTCATCGCATGGTTAGCCATTATTTGGCTCCGGGTAGCTTCCCTTTGGTGAAACAAATTTTAAATTTTGAAGGTCAGAACGGTCCAGATGGCCTCAAAGTTAAATCGCCTGGGGCGGCTGATCCAGACCATTTTTATAACCCCATAACCGATACCGGAGAGCTGCCTGAGCACATTAAAAACCACTATGATCTGCTGGTTGAGGCCTTAAGCGATCGCGACATGGTCCGGAGCGGTTTTGAAGCCAGTTGGCTAGCCCACTATGTAGTTGATGGCTTAACGCCAGCTCACCATGAACTGCTCGGCGAGGCTATTAGCGAAATTCAAGGTGGACCGGCGCCCCTCAAAGGTAAGCTAAAGTACATTGCCAGCGGCAAGGGCTCAATCAAAAAAAACTGGGCGGTCTGGGGCGGTAAGGGCATTATTTCGATGCATCATAACTTCGAACTGGGGATCGCCTCGGTCCTAGTTGGTCGTCCGATCAGAACTAAACTGGATGCGGCCAAACTGGCCCACGCCCGGCAGGTTGGCTATATGGCTTTTTTTAAAGAAGAGTCTAAGTCCGTGGCCCAGCTTGATCTCTACTCTCAGTTTAAAAAAAGTGGCTGGACGGCTAATATGGCAGCGAGCATCAAAAAAGAAATCATACCTAGAGCTGCCCAAGCCGTAGCCATTATTTGGTTGTTAGCCTATTTAGAGGCTGGTTTTAATCAAGCTAAAAAAGTGGCCGTAGCTACCGCGGTCTAGATGAAAATCACCGGTGGAGAGCTCAGGGGGAGGGGATACAAGGCGCCCAGGACTAGCGCTGTACGGCCAATGACTGAAAAAGAGCGCTCGGCTCTCTTTGATATTCTCGGCCCGATCGAGGGTGCCCATCTGCTTGATGCCTATGCCGGGAGCGGTGGGTTGGGTCTTGAGGCACTCAGTCGCGGGGCCGCTGATGTAGTCGGCATTGAAGTCAGTCGCGTCGCCGCAGCTACTATTCATGATAACCTTAAGGTCTTGGGATTAACCCATAAGTATCGGCTTGAGCAGATGCGGGTTGAAGATTGGGTGGGCCCCAAAACTTATTTTGACGTTATTCTTGCGGCACCGCCCTTTGCCGTTATTAGCCAAACAGCCCTCGAACACTTAACTAGCAGTTTGGCCGATTCTGGTGTCATGGTAGTATCACATACTAGCCAGATAGAACCGCTTGCGTTAAAATCCTTGGAGCTGGTTAAGTCCAAGCGCTATGGTAATGCGGCCCTATCCTTCTATAAACCAGCTAATTAATTTGCTACGAAGCGCCAAACCAAGCAAAGCTGTTTGGGGCTTCGAGAGGAGAAACTGGGCGTAGGCTGGAGCAAGTGATGGTACTTGCCTAAGCCGAAGCACAGTTTGGACGAGGGCGAGTGGTGAAATTGGTATACACGCTAGCCTTAGGAGCTAGTGGGGGAAACCCCGTGGAGGTTCGAGCCCTCTCTCGCCCACCAAAATAATTGACAGTCCTAAGCATTACCACTAATATCATTCAAGATGTGGATCGATAAGACAAATTCTATTCAGCTGCGAAATTAAACCGCCTACGGGCGGTTTTTCTTTGCGCTGACCCATCGGACCTTAAAAGGGGTAACGTGACAGCCACGCTGACTCGCACAAGCACGCAGCCCTGGAGGGCAAGGATCGTCCTGACACTTCCAGTCAATTACTCAACCGAGCCAAGTTTCTGGCCATTAGCTGAAAACCCAATCTTTTGTGGCCGTGACGCCACCTTCGACTGGCAATACCGGCTCTTGGTCGTTGGGTGTAGCACAAACGGGGCATCGACATTCAAGGAGGCCTCGACAGATGCCAAGGCGATGAGCGAACAGATCCTCGCCATCCTGGGTCTTCCAAAAGACTGCCTGACCCTCTGCAAGGCCGAAAGCCAGTTCCCGCCAGCCATGACTGCCAAGCCCGTCGGTTTTACAATCGTCCCCGGGAGTAAAGTAAGGTGGGCGGAAGGCAGTCTCAACAGAGCGCATCATCCCAAAACCTTATTAGGCGACGGTCCTTTCGAGGTTGCGTCATTGTCGACTCAGGCCTTTCTCGACAATGGCTACCACTTGTTCAAGCTTAATTGGGTAACTATCCGCTTGCCGTCAGAGTGGCCACCGCTTTTGCCGATTTGTTTCGAAGGCCAAAACCGCCCAGCCGTTCTTTCGGTTGAATGGTTCGAGCCCGCATAGGTCTCTAGGTAATTTCTGAGGGCTGAATCCTACAAGTGGTCAGGACTTATTAACAGTCTTGACATCATGGGCGGATGGGCGTAATTTCGCTTTAAGCACACCTTGTGCAGCAACTACCATTCAAACCGAAGTTAGGGGTTGAGTATGGTCGCAACTCATGCAGCACCGGTCGAGGCCGAGCCAGTCGGGGTCTGTCCGAACTGCGGAGCTAGAGGGGGGCTTCTGGTTCCCTTGAGTAAGTGTGCCAGCTTCTGTACTACCTGCGACGCCCCAGTGCTGAACAGCGAGCTCTGCGACCCTAGCTCGATGGCCACACCGGAGCGCATACATCTCGACCAAGCCCGGGGAAGTGAGCAGTGAACGTCGAAGACACACATCGCTGCGATGAGCACAGGGAGCTCGTTGATGAACACGGGCGATGCCCTCGCGGTTGCGGGGAAGTGCTAGTTACCTTCGTCGACACCGAGAAGGGTCAAGAGGGCACCAAGAGACTCGTTTTCGCCGGGAGCTAATCCGCGGTTGAGTCGCGGCTGAGGGGGTTCAGGCTGAGGCCGAACCGACGGACATCACGGCCGACATCTTGCAGATGCGGCCTGAGCCCCCTCGGACACAAATTTGGGATTCTGGGTGTTTCGCCCGGAGTCCCTTTCTGTTATCATATGTGCTCATGAAAACCACTATCAAGAAAAAGACCGATTCCCATGTGACTTTTACTGTCCAGATGGACGAGCAGTCTTTATCACCAATTGTTACGACAACTTACAATAAACTACGGGCGCCGCTCAAGGTGGCCGGTTTTCGCCCTGGTAAAGCCCCGGATTCAATAGTTGAGCGTGAACTTGGTTCATCCGTTGTTCAAAGCGAGGTGCTGGATGCTGCTACTAGCCACTCCTACGCCCATGCCGTGCGCGAACACGAGTTGCCTGTAATCGCTAGCCCCGAAGTTAAATTAACCAAGTTTGTGCCCTATACGGAACTCGAATACGAAGCTACCGCCGAGATTCTACCACCGATCAAATTAGCCGATTATAAACACTTAACAGTTGACCGCCCCAAGATTGAGATCTCGCCAGCTGAAGTCGATCAAGTTATTAGCGATTTAAGCAAACGGGTTGCTAAACGGGTTGATGCTAACCGAGCCGCGCAAGATGGCGACGAAGTTGTCATCGACTTTCGTGGCACCAAAGATGGCCAAGAAATTCCCGGGGCCAAAGCCACAAACTATCCCCTAATTCTAGGGTCAAACTCGTTTATCCCTGGTTTCGAAGCCGAACTAGTCGGATTAAAATCGGGAGATAACAAAACCTTTGATATTGCCTTCCCTAAAGATTATGGCCAAACTGAGCTAGCTGGGCAAAAGGTCCAATTTGAGGTCAAAGTCCACCGCGTGGTCGAAGTTGTGCCGCCAGAATTAAACGATGCCTTTGCCAAAGAGGCTGGTCCGTATAAAAATCTTACAGAATTAAAGGCCTCAATTGAAAAAACCATCCTAGAGCAAAAGGACCAGGAGGCCGCTCAAGCCTACGAAAATGCTCTGTTAGTTGAGTTACTTAAGAAATCTAGCTTGCAAGTGCCCCAGCGGCTGGTTGAATCTCAAGCCGAGCGGATCAACCAGGAACTAGAAGATAACTTGACTCAACGGAAGCTGACGCGCGATCAATATCTGAGCTCCCAAGGCCTAACGGCTGAGAGTTTGGCTAAACAGATTAGCGATGAGGCCAAACGTCGGGTCGAGATGGCTCTGGTTTTGACCGAAGTGGCCAAGGCCGAGCATATTACCGTGACCGATGCCGAGATTGAAGCCGAAATCGATC
Organism: Candidatus Saccharimonadales bacterium; assembly: GCA_035480635.1. Classification (NCBI taxonomy): domain Bacteria; phylum Candidatus Saccharimonadota; class Candidatus Saccharimonadia; order Saccharimonadales (SeqCode); species Saccharimonadales bacterium (SeqCode). The sequence goes on along the minus strand of DATIHN010000021.1, from coordinate 18,174 downwards.
GGATGAAGCAACAATACCAAGACGCCGAGATGCGCCGTGAGCTGGATCGGCCAGAAACCCACGAGGAAATCTTTAATCATTTGATGGCTCAGCGGACCATCGCTACAATTAAGAAGTACAACGAGGAGCCATAATGCAAACCAATGCCTCAATTTTAATCCCAACTGTTATCGAAAAAACCAGCCTGGGCGAGCGCGCCTACGACATCTATTCACGCTTACTCAAAGACCGCATCATCTTCTTGGGCACCGAAATCGATGAAACGGTGGCCAATGCCGTTATCGCTCAAATGCTCTTTTTGGAGGGCGAAGACCCCAAAAAAGACATTATGCTCTACATCAATAGCCCCGGCGGCAGCGTCTATTCTGGTATGGCCATGCTGGACGTCATGAATTACGTTAAATGTGATGTTTCGACCGTGGTGGTGGGAATGGCTATGAGTATGGCAGCCGTCTTGCTCAGCGCTGGTGCCAAAGGCAAGCGTTTTGCCCTGCCCAACGCCAAAATCATGATCCACCAGGGCCAAGCTGGCTCACAAGGCGCTCCAGCCGACGTTGAAATTGCCGCTCGCGAAATTATCTCCATGCGCAAAAAGCTCGATGAAGTGCTGTCTAAAAACACCGGCAAACCCCTTGCTCAAGTCACCAAAGACACCGATCGCGACTATTACATGACGGCCGAAGAAGCCAAAAAATACGGCGTCGTCGATCAAATCATAGCCCGGAATAAATAGCCGCTAGTCATCGCGGGAGTCGGGTGGCGCGGCAATCTTTTTGTTGTCCTCAAACCAACTTCCTGTTAACATCAACCCATCCTGGGTAGGAGAACGCAGCCTAACCGATGGTTTTTGAGACCTAGGTGATGGCGAAGAGCAATTTGACAGTGCCTAGTCGATGGCGAGGAGCCTAGACGATGGAGGAGACATGTACGACTGGATTGTTGACCGACTGGAAAACGGCGCGTTAATAATGCGAATGACCGTGTATGTAGATGGGCGGAGGTCAGCTGCCTCCATCGATCTTGTGACCGCTAGTGCTCAATGCGTCAATTACGGGTGGGTAACGATGGCTACAAGACCTTTCATGCCCGCCAAACTCATGCACCTCGGTTTTGACCCACGGATGACATTCATGGAAGCCGTTAGCAGATATCCACTGGGGTTTGAGCGGTATGGCTTTACTAATGATGCCGAGACCGTATGCACACTCAGCCCGGTTACGCCCAAGGATGGGCGGATTCGTGACATTGATGTCATGAATCCGCTGGCCACACAGCATTTGGCCAGATTCCATGGGATGTTGGTGCAGCTCCTTGGAAAAGCCAGGGATGGAGTCAACCCAGAATCCAGAGATCAAGTGGAGAGAAGCGACGAGATCGGTGTTCTACGGTCGATTGACCATCGGCTGGGGGCGATGATCGATAGATCAACCGACAAGGTCGCGAAATTGGTTAAGCGCATGGCCTAGACTGCAATAGGCGTCTCCTACCCAGGCGCCCACTTTTTAATGTCATTCCGAACTAGTTTCGTAATCAATCTTAAAACAAGTTAAGCATGAAGTGGAAATAAACTGTAAAAAAAGTGTTGACACTTCTGACACAATCGGTCAGAATTGGATTCAAGAGGATGCTTAAATTACGCAACAAGAGGGCATGTCAACACCCTCATGTTTTATGTGTTTAGAAAAACCTTCTTTTTAGCAGTGCACTAAAAATTAAGGAGTAGCCCCACTTGGCCAAAACAACTGGCGCCCGCGAATACCTCGCTAGCCACGAGGAGATTTTAGAGCTCCCGAATTTAATCGATATTCAAACCCAGTCGTTTGAATGGTTTATAACAGAGGGAATCACCGAACTGTTTGCCGAAATTAGTCCAATTGATGACTTTACCGGCAAAGCTTTTGCGTTGTCTTTTAAAGACTTCCACTTCGAGGAACCCAAATACGACGAGCAAACCGCCAAAACCAAAAATACTTCGTTCGAAAAACCGCTCAAAGCCACTGTTGAGTTACTAAATAAAGAAACCGGCGAAAAAAAGCAGCAAGAAGTCTTTTTGGGCGACTACCCTTGGATGACCGACCGCGGCACTTTTATTATCAACGGTGTCGAGCGGGTGGTGGTTAGCCAGCTAGTGCGCTCACCCGGGGTTTTCTTTACTAGCGATATTTCTAGCGGTATTGAGCTCTTTGGCGCCAAAGTCATCCCTAGCCGCGGAGCCTGGCTGGAATTGGATACGGCTACCAGCGGTGTGATTTCAGTTAAAATCGACCGCAAGCGCAAAATTCCGGTCACAACCCTACTCAAAGCCTTTGGTTACGATAGCGATGCTGAAATTAAAAAACTGTTTAGCGATGTCGATACTGGCGAAGTGCCCTACATTCAAACCACCCTTGATAAAGATCCAGCTACTGGCATGAGCGAGGCGTTGATGGAAGTTTATCGGCGTATTCGCCCAGGCGATTTGGCGACGGTCGAAAATTCCAAGAGTTTGATCGAGAGCATGTTTTTTGACTTCAAACGCTATGATTTCAGTAAGGTTGGCCGCTATAAAGTTAATAAGCGCTTGGGTCTAAAAATCGCCAACGTCAACGAAAACCGCATGCTGCGGCGAGAAGATTTGGTTGAGATCTTGCGCGAAATTATTCGCCTCAACAACGGTTCTGGCCGCCCAGACGACATTGATAACTTGGCTAACCGGCGGTTGAAAATGGTCGGTGAACTAATCCAAGGTAAATTCCGCATTGGGCTGTTGCGCATGGAGCGTATCGTTAAAGACCGCATGAGCGTCTACGATCCAGAAACCGTCACACCTGGTCAGCTAATCAACGTGCGACCAATTGTGGCCAGTGTCCGCGAATTCTTTGCGAGCTCGCAACTGTCACAATTTATGGATCAAGTAAATCCGCTAGCCGAAATCGCCCATAAACGCCGCCTAAATGCTCTAGGACCGGGCGGACTATCCCGCGAACGAGCTGGTTTTGAGGTCCGCGATGTCCACAGAACTCACTACGGCCGGATGTGTCCGATTGAAACACCGGAGGGCCCAAACATCGGTTTGGTGTTGAATCTAGCTAGTTACGCCAAAATTAATGAATACGGCTTTATTGAGACTCCCTACCGTGTAGTCATCAACGAAGTGCCGGTGGCCAAAGCGGCTGGGCACATCGCCAGAACCACTATCAAAGACGACAAGGGCAACCTAATCTGTAAGCCAGGGGACGCCATCACCGAGGCCATGACCAAGAAAATTGCTAAACTCGGTAAAGACACCATGCCGGTTAAAGCTAAAGCTACTAGTAAGATCGTCAACCTGGATGCGGCTGACGAGCGCTTAGCGGTTATTACTGAGGCCAATACCGCCCTTGATAGTAAGGGTTACTTTAGAGACTCTCGCGTCTCAGTCCGCCGAGCCGGTGAAGCCGAAGAGGAGAGTTCGGACAGCGTTGAATACATGGATGTTTCCAGTAAGCAGATCGTTAGCGTCTCGGCCGCGCTGATTCCATTTTTAGAGCACGATTATGCTCGCCGAGCCTTGATGGGCGCCAACATGCAGAAGCAAGCCGTGGCGCTGGTTAATCCGCAGGCTCCAGTGGTTGGTACCGGCATTGAGGGCGTGGTAGCCAGAGATTCCGGTCAGGTGGTGGTAGCCGAAGATGATGGTGTGGTCGAAAGTGCCACCGCTAATGCCGTTAGCGTGCGCTACAAAGGCAAAAAGTCGCAAGCCTATGAATTAACTAACTTTGTTAGAAGCAATCAGGGTACTAGCATTCATCAACGGACTGTTGTGTCGGCAGGCCAAAAGGTCAAAAAAGACGATGTCTTAATCGATGGCATGAGTACCGATAATGGTGAGTTGGCCTTGGGCCAAAACGTACTTGTTGCCTTCATGCACTGGGGCGGCTATAACTTCGAAGACGCTATCGTGATTTCGCAAAACCTAGTCAAGGGCGATCGCTACACTTCAATCCACATCGAAAATTACCCGATTGATGTTCGTGATACCAAATTAGGGCCAGAAGTGGTCACCCGCGATATCGCTAACGTTTCCGAAGAAAGCCTGAAGGATCTCGACGAAGGTGGAGTTGTCCGCATCGGGGCCGAAGTGACGGCTGGCGATATCCTGGTTGGTAAAATTACGCCCAAGGGCGAGCAAGAACTCTCCAGCGAAGAAAAGCTGCTCCGAGCCATCTTTGGCGAAAAGGCTAGAGACGTTAAAGACACTAGCCTGCGCATGCCTAATGGCGAGCGCGGCAAGGTAGTTGGCGTTAAAATTTTCTCCCGTGAGCAAGGCGATGAATTACCACCCGGCGTGATTATGCAGTTGCAAGTCTCAGTGGCCCAAATGCGCAAAGTTTCGGTTGGCGATAAAATGGCTGGTCGGCACGGCAATAAGGGTGTGATTGCTAGAATTCTGCCGGCTGAAGACATGCCATATATGGAAGACGGTCGCCCAGTTGATATTATTTTGAACCCGCTGGGAGTAGGTGCTCGTATGAACATTGGCCAAATCTTTGAAACCCACTTGGGTTGGGCTGCTCAAACCTTGGGCTACAAGGTTGCCAGTCCCGTTTTTGAAGGTGTTTCGATTGATAAAATTAAATCTGAGCTCAAAAGGGCTGGTCTGCCTGAAGACGGTAAGGCTCAGCTCTTCGATGGTCGCACCGGTGAACCATTCCAAGAGCGCACTACCGTTGGTTACAAATACATGCTGAAACTAACCCACATGGTCGATGATAAAATCCATGCTCGCTCAACCGGCCCTTACGCCATGGTGACACAGCAACCTCTGGGTGGTAAGGCTCAGATGGGTGGTCAACGCTTTGGTGAGATGGAAGTCTGGGCGCTAGAGGCTTACGGTGCCGCCCATAGCTTGCAAGAAATCCTAACCATTAAATCCGACGACGTGGTCGGTCGCAGTAAGGCCTACGAATCAATCATCAAAAACGAATTGATCCGCGGTCCGCGAATTCCCGAATCGTTTAACGTGCTAGTTAAAGAGCTCCAAAGTCTTGGTTTAGGCGTGGAATTGGTCCGCTCAAGCATTGGCGAAGTCGATGCCGAAGAATTGATTTCTAGCCAACTAGATGCCGAAGTTGACGAACTGGGTAGCGAGCACCTAATGCAGGGCGATGAAGTTGGCGATATGCCCTTGGTCAATCTAACGGCTGGAGCCGAGGACGAGTTTGAGGCCATGGACGATACGGCCAAGGTAGCCGATGTAGCAACCGATAATGATACTGCAGCTGAAATGGAGGCGCTCTAATGGACCAATTAATTGATCAGCCAGCTTCAGAATTTGAAGCCGTCAAACTGTCACTAGCCTCACCCGATCAAATACTGGATTGGTCGCATGGCGAAGTTACTAAACCCGAGACGATTAACTATCGTACCCAAAAACCAGAGAAAGACGGCTTGTTCTGCGAGCGGATCTTTGGCCCAACCAAGGATTGGGAATGTTATTGCGGTAAGTATAAGCGGATCAGATATAAGGACGTCATCTGTGATAAATGTGGCGTTCGGGTTACCCGCAGCATTGTCCGCCGCGAACGTATGGGCCACATTGGCCTAGCGGTGCCAGTGACTCACATTTGGTTCTTGCGCGGCACTCCATCGAGCATTGGTTTGGTGCTCAATATGAGCATTCGCGATCTCGAAAGAGTGGTGTACTTTGCCAACTACGTGGTGACTGAGGTTAATGACCAAAAGCGTAGTGAGGCTTTGGCCGAGCTAGAATCTAATTACAAAACCAAACTTGCCGATATCAAGAAAGACTACCAAGCCAAGAGTAAGGCGGCCGATAGCGATGTTGCGACTGTAGCGGCTGATCAAACTCGGGAGATCGAAGAGTTAGAGGTTAATTATCTAGCTGCCAAAGTCGAAATCGAAACTCTCGAGGAGCTCCAGCTCTTACCTGAGAGCAAATACCGCGATCTAAACCTCAAATACGGTGACGTCTTTCGGGCCGATATTGGCGCCGAGGCCGTGCGCAACTTACTGGCCTCCATTAATGTTGATGATTTAATTGCCAAGTTGAAAGCCGAGAGTAACGATAGCCAGGGTGCTAAGAAGAAGAAGGCCTTAAAGCGGCTCAAGATGCTCGAAGGCATGAAGGGTGCCGGTTTGAGCCCAGAATGGATGATTATGACTCAGCTGCCGGTTATTCCACCCGATTTACGCCCCATGGTGCAGCTAGCTGGTGGCCGTTTTGCCGCGAGCGACCTAAACGACCTCTATCGCCGAGTCATCAACCGTAATAATCGCTTGAAGCGATTAATCGAATTAGATGCCCCCGAAGTCATTAAGCGCAACGAAAAGCGCATGCTCCAAGAAGCCGTTGATGCTTTAATCGATAACAACGCTCGCCGGGAGCGCGCCGTTAGCTCAACTGGGACCAGGCGCAAACTCAAAAGTCTCTCCGACATGCTCAAAGGCAAGCAGGGCCGCTTCCGCCAAAACCTCCTGGGTAAGCGCGTCGACTACAGCGGACGCAGCGTCATCATTGCCGGCCCCGGGCTTAAGCTCTATCAATGTGGCCTGCCCAAGATGATGGCTCTAGAGCTCTTTAAACCGTTCGTCATTAGCCGCTTGATCGAGCAAGACTTTGCTCACAACGTTAAATCAGCCAGTCGCATGATTGAACGTGGTCGCACCGAAGTTTGGGATACGCTCGAAGAAATCATTGCCGATAAGTACGTATTACTAAACCGTGCCCCGACCCTGCACCGCCTGGGTATTCAAGCCTTCCAACCGAAATTAATCGAGGGCAAAGCGATTCAGCTGCATCCCTTAGTCTGTACGGCTTTTAACGCCGACTTCGACGGCGACCAAATGGCGGTGCACGTACCACTTTCGAGCGCCGCTCAAACCGAGGCTCGCGAAATCATGTTGGCCACTAAAAACCTGCTTAAACCAGCCGATGGCGCACCGGTTATTAACCCGACTCAGGATATGATTTTGGGCTGTTATTTCCTAACTTTGGAACGTCAAGGTCAGGATAAGCCAAAGATTTTTGCCCACATGAACGAAGCCATCTACGCCCATGAATCTGGCCTAGTAAAGCTCCAGGACAGCATTAAGGTGCCTATCGAAGGTGCCATTATCCAAACCACCGTTGGCCGTTTGATCTTTAATGAAGTGTTGCCAGCTGACTTTGGATTTGTGAATGAGGCCCTAGCCAAGAAAGTTTTGCACCGAGTTGTAGCCGAGGTTTTTGCTCGCTATGGGGCTCCAACCACAGCCTTGGTTGTCGATGAAATCAAAGATCTTGGTTTCCGACATGCCACTCTATCGGGATTTTCAATCGGGATCGATGATTTCATCATACCCGATAACAAACAAGAACTTCTAGATGATGGCGAAAACCGGGTGGCTGAAGTTAGTAAGCAATATTCACTTGGTTTAATCACTGACGATGAACGATACTTGCGTACCATCGACGTCTGGAAGGAAGTTAACGCTAGCATTACCTCCAGCCTCGAGGCTCACCTGATGTCCGAAGCCAATAACTCCAGTGCCAGTTTGATCATTGGCTCAGCCGCTCGCGGTGACTTAAGCCAGCTCAATCAAATTGCCGGCATGCTAGGTCTTGTAGCCGATCCGTCTGGTCGAACCATTGAGCTGCCAATTAAGAGTAATTACAAAGAAGGCTTTTCGGTCCTGGAATACTTCAACTCGACCCACGGTGCTAGAAAAGGTCTAACTGACACGGCTCTAAAAACGGCTGAATCTGGCTACTTAACCAGACGTTTAGTTGACGTATCGCAAGATGTCATCATTACCGAAGCCGATTGTGGCGATAAAGAGGGCAGCATCTTGAGCAGGCGCGAGTCTGAAACGATTGGCGAAGACTTTGCCTACCGCTTGGCCGGTCGAGTGGCGGCTGAAACGGTCAAGATCGATAAAGAGACCTTGGTTAAAACCTCTCAGTTGATCGGTGATGATACCGCTAAGGCCCTTGATGCCTCTGGCGTTGAGGCCGTTCGCGTTAGAAGCGTACTGAAATGTAAGACTTTCTGGGGTATCTGCCAAAAATGTTACGGGGTTGATTTGGCTCGGGGCGGGCTAGTGGCCTTGGGTGAACCCGTTGGCGTTATTGCGGCTCAATCAATCGGCGAACCGGGCACACAGCTCACCATGAAGACCTTCCACCGTGGTGGTGTGGCTGGCGAAGATATTACCTCTGGTTTGCCTCGAGTCGAAGAGATTTTTGAAGCTAGAAACCCCAAGGGTCAAGCGGTGCTGGCTGAAATTGACGGCGTAGTCACAATCAAAGAAACTGCCGGTAAAAACCTAATCAAAATCACCCCGGCCGATATCAAGGTCCGTGAATATGAACTAGACGGGCGCATCCCGGCTATCAAGTCCGGCGTTAAAGTTGCCGTTGGCGATGTCCTAGCAGCCGATAAAGACGGCAAGCACGCTCTAAAAGTTAAAGCCGGCGGCACTGCTCAAGTTACCAAGAAATCCATTAAAGTTTCCGAAACGACTGGTGTTGAGCGCGAATATAGTGTCCCTAGCTATCAAGATCTCGAAGTTCAAAGTGGCGATGTGGTAGCAGTTGGTCAGCGAATGACCGAGGGTTCGATCAACTTGCAGGAAATGCTCAAACTCCAAGGCGAACTCTCGGTCCAGCGCTATATCGTAGCCGAAATCCAATCAATCTATGCTTCTCAAGGCCAGCCAATTTCCGATAAACACATCGAAGTCATCATTCGCCAAATGTTCTCTCGGGTCCAGGTGCTGGAGCCGGGCGATAGCCTGTTCGTGACTGGCGATATCGTTAGCAAAATGGCGGTGGTGGAGGAAAATCAGGATCTGGTGGCGGCCAGTAAGGAGCCAGCGACCTACGAGCAACTCTTACTCTCAATTACCAAAATATCGACCTCGTCTGATTCGTTCTTGAGTGCGGCTAGCTTCCAAGACACTACTAGGGTGCTAATCGGTGCGGCCATTCGGGGTAAAGTTGATAAACTGCGAGGCCTGAAGGAAAACGTCATTATCGGGCGCCTAATCCCGGTTGGTACAGGCTTCAATCCCCAAGCGCTAGAAGACGTGCCAAAGGCCGAAAAGAAGTTGACCAAGAAGGTTAAAGCTGCTTAAATAAAGCCCTATCATGCCAACTATCAACCAACTCATCCGAAAACCCCGCAAAGCCAAGCAGCGCAAAAGTAAAACGCCAGCTCTGGGCCGGGTTTATAATGCCCTAAAAGGTAACAGTTACAATTCGCCGTCACCTTTCAAGCGCGGCGTCTGCTTAAAAGTCTCAACGGCCACCCCGCGTAAGCCGAACTCGGCTCTGCGTAAAATTGCTCGGGTGCGACTGACCAACGGCATGGAAGTAACCGCCTACATCCCTGGCATCGGTCATAACTTGCAAGAACACTCAGTGGTTTTAGTGGCTGGCGGCGGTCCCAAAGATCTGCCCGGTGTGCGCTATCATGTGGTTCGCGGCACCCTGGATGCCGCTGGAGTGGCCAATCGCAAGCAAGGCCGCAGCCAATACGGCACCAAAAAGGCGGCTAGCTAATGCCGCGTAAAAAGACCAAGTCGTTCAAGCGCACATTGGATCCAGATATTCGCTATCAAAACGTTTTGGTGACCAAAATGGTTAATAAAGTTATGCACGATGGCAAAAAACGCCTGGCCGAAAGATTAGTTTACAACGCCTTTGATGAAATCGCCGCCAAAACCAAAAACGATCCAGTCGAAGTCTTTGAAACGGCCGTTAAAAATGTTTCACCAGTCCTGCAAGTTAAAGCCAAACGCATCGGCGGCGCCACTTATCAGGTGCCAGTTGAGGTTAAAGGTGATCGTAAAACTCACCTAGCGCTAACTTGGATTCTAACTTCAGCTCGAGCTAAAACCGGTAAGTCGTTTGATAAGTTACTAGCCGAAGAGCTGATGAATGCCTATAACAATACCGGTGATGCCGTTAAGAAACGCGAAGATACTCACAAAATGGCCGAGGCCAACCGCGCCTTTGCCCACTTTGCTCGTTATTAATAATTGACTCAAAAGTTTAAGAGCCGCCCTACCTCAGGCGGCTCTGTTTGTTTGGCTCAGCCAAACGTCTAATTAGTTTGGGCTGAAAGTCGGTTGTTCGGAGCATGTAATACATCGAGAACCAATCACACCATTGTTCCTCAGCAACATAATGCTCGTCGTGACAGCCAGAGTTGTAGCGAATCTTTTTTGACTCAAGCTTCGGCCCCCATCTGAAGAAGAAGGTGTGGCCTAGTTCGTGCCCGATCGTAAAACGATGAACCATTTCCCAGACCTGTTCGTCTGCTAAGTCATGTTGGCCCAGACTAGCAAGTATGCGGGGTGTCACGTTAGTGTTGACTGTGATGGCAAAGCCACCACCATTAAGACCGACGAGCAAGGCCTGAATCCCACCAGCCCAGGTGGTGTGCCTGAGGCGAAAACCGAGCTTTGAGGGCAGCTTAAGCATATCGATGCCGTTTGTACGCTTAGCAACTAGTTCAGCCAGCTCACGAGCCTTGGCCTTTGGCGGGGCGCAGCAGAAGTGATCATGTGGCCAGACCTCGTTATAGAACTCTTGGGCATTAGACATCGGGCTGGTCAACTAAACTACGCATGAACTTTCGCCCTCTGGAACTCAGGCAATAGCCTTCCATAGTTTGCCCCACCAAACCCTCTTGAATCAGGCAATCAAGCGTATCGCCATACCCTCTGGCGTCATGGTAGCCCAATTTGATGGTTACGGCATCGAGGGTCTCGCGCATAGTCAAAGGTATCTCAGAGGCATTCAGACACTCAAGGATTGTTCGGCGGACTCGAGCCGGACTCGGTTCAGTCTTTTTGCCTTTTGTCACAGTCCCTCCAGTGGCTACGCATCTGATGTTTGGTCCTCAGTCATAGCAGCAAAAGCGATTTTGGCATCATTGCAAATGGACCTGGCATTCCCAACTGCCCAGGAATCAGCCCGGCCTTCAACCGCATCACTGATTTTGAGGTTTCCCACACCGGGATAACCCTTGCGGAATCGCTTCCAGAAAGCATCAGCTACCCGCTTCTCGGTGGGGTTTAAGGCCAAATACAGGCCTCGTCGCCGAGTTTCATCGAGCAGGCGCTGCTTTCGCTCTTCCTCGTGTCTGCGGTACTTAGCTTGGATTTGCTGGTCAGTGGCCCTCGGCCCAATGTCTGAACATGCGCTGCAACTGCGCCAGTAGCTGCCATGCCGGCAGGTTTCGTCCGGGCCGTAAACGCCTGCGTAGCTCATTACTCTCCTTCCAGCACAACGCCAAACATTTGGTTGACTCGCCTGAGTTTCCCACTGGCGTAAGAGCCCCGATCATCGTAGAAGCCAGCTTCGGTCTGGATACTCAAGCGTACCTCTTCATTTGGATCAATTTTTGAAAGCTCTTGGATTAACTCTCGGACTGTCATTGGGGGTACCTCCTCCCGCAGCCAGTGCAAAACTGACCGCCAAGGCGCTGGTGACGATCAGCCTTGGGACAGTGCTGGCTGCACGGCTGCTCAAGCTGACAGTCGTCGCATGAGTTAGCCGTAAGCACATCCATCTGGTGTTGCAGCCAATTTACGCTTCTGACATCTTGTAAACTACCCTCTATTCGGTTCTCCCATCCACACGAGCAGACCTCATAGAACTTACGGACCTGTCGATCCTGGCCGCCGTACCCCGGGGCCCAATCGTCGCGCGATTGAACACTCCGCACATGATCACTTAACTTACTCGCGAGCCCCATGAATACTCCTTATTGTCAAAGAACACTTGCACTATAGTCCTGAGTCAAATATCAAATCTAGTCTATAAATCCTGAGTCAAAAATTATTGACTCAAACTACTCAACAGGTTAGATTTAAGTTATGCATAAATTACAAGAACACATCCTGAGTGTCTTAATAATGCACCCGACAGTTCGCTACTCCGAGCTCAAGCCCAAGGACGTTGAGAGTAACTTGTTTATGTATCACTTGAAACAATTGAGCGATCAAGGGTTAGTGGCTAAGGTGACGGGTGGATATTCGCTGACGGCGGCGGGCAAAGTCTACGCCGATCGGTTGAGCTTAAAGACCTTTCAGCCAAGATTACAACCTCGGATCGTGACATTGATAATGTTAAAGAATGATCAGGGCCAATATTTACTCTATCGTCGCTTGCGCCAACCGCTCATCAACATGGTTGGCTTCCCCTACGGCAAGGTCCATGTGGGCGAGGCGGTGTTAGAAGCAGCTACCCGCGAACTCAAAGAAAAAACTGGGCTCGCAGCTGAACTCAGTCACCGTGGTGACGGTTATATTACAATGTCGCAAAACGGCGAAAACGTTAGCCAAGTACTGTTTCACGCCTTCTTAGGAGCGAACGCCAGTGGCACTTTAATCAAAAAATCTAAAGTCGGTGAAGCCTTTTGGGCTGATCCCAAGGAGGTGCCCGGTTGGGAATTGATGCCTTCGGTCTTGGATTTAATTGAGGCTGCTGGGAGCACTGGGCGTTTCTTTTGCGAACTAAATTATCAACTCGAATCGGCCTAGGTCGCCTAGTGTGCTACATTAAGTAAGTCTGATTAATGGAGTTAGCTTGTGAAGGTTGGAAAATCAGGTGAGCGCTATCTAATTCGCTTAGAACCAGGCGATGAAATTATTGAAACGCTGCAAAAGTGGTGCCGCACTCAAGGCATCGTTAATGCATCTATTGAGGGCATTGGCTCGGTCGAAAACCCAACTCTGGCCCACTACCGCCGTGACACCAAGAAGTTCAGCGAAAAACAGCTGAGGGGTATTTTTGAAGTTGTGAGTCTAAGCGGCAATGTCGGATTAGTTGATGGTGACGAGCCGCTGGTCCACCTGCACGCCACTCTTTCCAACGAAGATATGCAGGCCCTGGGCGGCCACGTTGTTGAGGCAGTTTGCTCAGCCACGGGCGAACTGGTGCTGACGCCACTCTCAACCGCTTTTCGTAAAAATTATAACGAGGACATTGGCCTAAAAGTCTGGGATTTCGACGTCTAAGACTGGGTCCGCCTTGACCAGTTTCAAACCTGAGTGCTAAGCTTGGGCCCTGACACCAGATCGCACAACCAGTGAGGTGGCGCGCGTGTTTGTTAGTACCCTGACAACTGTGACAGACGAAGTTCTAGCCGAAATCGCAGCCGAAAAGGTCTTGCGCAGAACATCAGAGGTCTTTTTGATCTTCGGGATGGGCAGCCAGTTTGATCATTTGATCCTGCAAGCCATATCGGCGCTGGGCGTCTTTGCGATTGTGGCCGACCCGGCTAGCGTCACAGCCGACGACGTTAAGCTGGTTGACCCAATTGGAATCATCCTCTCAGGTGGTCCGGCCTCGGCCGTAACTGACCCGCCGCCGTTCGATCAGCAGATCTTTGATCTCGGCATTCCCATCCTGGGGATTTGCTTGGGTTTCCAAATGTGGGCCCAGCACATCGGTGCCCACATCGTACCCGGCCACGAGTACGGCCAGCACATCTTGATGAGAATCGGGGAGTGCGTTTTGCTCGAGGGGCTGCCGGACGCTTCGATGGTGCTGGAAAGCCACGGCGAATGTGTTCTGCCAGGTTCGACTGCGATAACTCACGCCGAAACCACCAAGGCGGCGGTGGCGGTGGCCAGTGCCGGGCACCTGTGGGGCGTCCAGTTCCACCCGGAAGTCCCCGACACCGATTATGGCCAGCGAATTTTCGAGAACTTTTGCTTTAAAATTAGCGGGGCTAAGGACGTCTTCCCGGCTGAAGACGTGGCCGCGGTCAAAGTCGCCGAACTCAAGCGCGAGATCGGGACGGGCAAAGTGCTGCTAGCACTATCGGGTGGGTCGGATTCAGCGGTCGCCGGCTATCTGCTCAAAGCGGCCGTGCCTGGGCAAATCAAAGGCGTCTACATCAAAGGCGTAGATAGGCCGGATGATGAAGCTCATGTGCTTGATTTCTTTGGCCACCAACCATGGCTGGAGCTCGAAATCATCGATGCCAAGGACTTGTTTGTTGTGGCCTTAGCAGGCATTGAGGGTATGCCAGATAAAAGGGTGGCAGTTCGGGGCGTTTACAAAGAGGTTTTGGAAACCGCCGCTCGCGCCTACGGCGCTAACTTCATTGCCCAAGGCACGCTCTACACCGACCTGAGCGAAAGTGGCTTGGGGCATACCAGCGGCGTAGCCAAAGCTCAAATCAAGCAGCATCACAACACCAACTTGGACTTCTACCTGCCAGAACTTATTCCGTTGGCCGATCAAGTCAAAGACACCGCCCGCAACATTGGCCGCCAATTGGGGGTGCCAAAAGCGCTGCTGACCCGCCATCCCTTCCCAGGGCCAGGCCTGGTGGTTCGCATCGAAGGCGAAATCACAGCCGAAAAACTAGCTATGGCCCGCCAGTCCGATGCCATCTTCATCAGCGAGCTCCACGCCACCGGTTTGTACCAGGAAGTCTGGCAGGCCGGCACTGTCGTTACCCAATCAATTACAACAACTACCAAGGGTGATGGCAGTGGGTCGGGGCCGGTCCTGGCACTTTGGGCGGTTACGAGCACTAAAGGCTTCACGGCTCGAGCCGCCGAGCTGCCCTGGGATTTCATGAGGGCAGTTATGAAACGAATCATCAATGAAGTCGTTGGTGTCGGTAGTGTCGTCTACCGCATTTCTGACAAGCCTCCTAGCACCATCGAATGGGGGTAAAGAAATTGGGCCCCGTGCGATGCACGGGGCCCTTAAACTAATAAATGAATACGACCCCGGTTGTTAAACCGAGGTCGGGGAGTGGACGGGGGAGGCATGAGTGTCGGGAACAAACGCCTCAACCCCGCCCACAGCTGGTGGCTAAGCGCCGATGGGGGGGGGCGGGTGGAGGAGGCGCCGATCGGTCGAATTACCGGTGCCTCACCCCACCCGCCGAGCTTGTGGCTAAGCGCTGGTTGCGGAGCGCTCAGCCAGAGCTTTGTTGATGTCTAGGACACCGAAGAAAGCCGCGATTTCCTCTAGTTTCAGTGGTGAGAATCCCCGTTCTTGTAACCACTGCAGTTCGTCCGCTTCCGGGACGTCGTAGATCAGATCGATGATGGTGTCTACGCCTGAAGGCATCGCAATTGTGTAGACACTATCGACCGTTGCAACTGGTCCATCAAAGAAATCTGCAAGCACGAGGATGACTGACTCACCCTGTCGTGGTACGGGCTTTCTGAAGTCATATTCAGGTTCTCGTACCCAAAGTGTGTTGATTTCGTTGCGGCCACTTGGATCCGGTCCACCAAACACAGCGTACACCAAACGCGTCATCAGAAACCTCTCTCTCCTCGAGTTCGAACTGGCCTAGTCTAGCCAGATGGGGTGTTGTGTCCAGGGGTCGGCGGCGAGCCGTTCCTGACTTTCCAGCCAGTCCAAGTCAAATTCCAAGTCGAGCTGGAAGGCGTGGAGAATGGAGCAAGGCTCGCATCGGCCGTCCTCGGCCAGGTAGTCCTCCGTTCCGCAATCAGTGCAGGGTTGAACTTCTTCGTGCTTGAGGTGGATGATACCTCTGATCGGCACGGAAATCCTCATGGTGGTTTCCCCTCCCAAAGAACATTGAAAAGAACTGCTCAATATATTGCTATTATAATTAGAATATGTCAATAGATAACAGCCTTGAATCAAAGATTCATTTAGGGTATAGTATTTCGGTTGCCCGTAGGCATTTTAATTTGACCAATCCCGTACAATAGAAAGACGGGATTTGTCATCCTGAACTTGTTTCAGGATCAAATCACAAGATTCCCAATCAGAAGCGGCATAGCCTTTCTGTTGAGAATGACGACAGGAACCATGGCTAGAGAATATTCACTCGAACAAACCCGAAACATTGGCATCATTGCCCACATCGACGCCGGTAAAACCACTGTTACCGAACGCGTCCTTTTCTATACTGGCCGAACCCACAAAATCGGTGAGGTTCACGAGGGGGAGGCCACTATGGACTGGATGGAGCAGGAGCGCGAGCGCGGCATTACCATTACCAGTGCTGCTACCACCTGTTTTTGGGACGATCACCGCATCAACATTATCGACACTCCCGGCCATGTTGATTTCACGGTCGAAGTTGAGCGATCTCTGCGGGTGCTGGATGGTGGGGTAACGGTCTTTGATGGTGTGGCTGGAGTAGAGCCGCAGTCCGAGACGGTTTGGCGCCAGGCTGATAAATACAATGTGCCTAGAATTTGCTTTGTTAATAAAATGGATCGCACCGGAGCTGATTTTTACGCTGACCTTAAAAGCATTTGGGATCGACTGAATAAAAACGCCGTGGCCGTGCAATTGCCGATTGGGGCGGAAACAAACTTTCAGGGCCTGATTGATTTGATTAGTCTCAAGGCCATCGTTTATAAAGACGAAATCGGCAAAGTCTTTGAAGAAAACGAGATTCCAGAGGATATGCGGGCCAAAGCCGATGAATATCGCGCTACCATGGTGGAGCGCATCGCCGAGACCGATGAGGCGCTGACCGAAAAGTTCCTTAATGGCGAAGACATTTCGGCGCCAGAACTTGTGGCCGCTTTGCGAGCCGCCGTTATTTCCAACCAGCTCTATCCGGTGCTGTGCGGCTCGGCCCTCAAGAACAAAGGCGTTCAGCAGCTGCTTGATGCTGTTAACGCTTACTTGCCTAGTCCGCTGGATGTTCCAGCCATCAAAGGTGAGGATCCTAAAACCGGCGATGAAATAGAGCGCTCACCCAGCGACGGTGAACCGTTTGCGGCTCTAGCCTTCAAAATCGCGACTGATCCCTTTGTGGGTAAGCTGGCCTTCTTTCGGGTTTATTCTGGCAGCCTCAAATCCGGCTCTTATGTACTGAATGCTAGCACCGGTCAAAAAGAACGCATCGGCCGGATTTTGCGCATGCACGCTAACTCTCGCGAGGAAGTGGCCGAGGTCTATTCGGGCGAAATCGCTGCCGCCGTTGGCCTGAAATCTACCACTACCGGCAACACCCTGTGTGATCCGGCTCATCCGATTGTGCTCGAATCAATAACCTTCCCAGAGCCGGTTATTTCCATTGCTATTGAGCCCAAAACTAAGGCTGATCAAGAAAAGATGAGCCTGGCTTTGCAGAGATTAGCCGAAGAGGATCCAACTTTCCGCGTTCGCAGCGATGACGAAACTGGCCAAACCCTGATTGCCGGCATGGGCGAACTCCACCTGGATATCATCGTTGACCGTATGCGCCGCGAATTCAAAGTCGAAGCTAATGTTGGCAAGCCTCAAGTGGCTTACCGCGAAACTATCAAGAAAACGGCTGAGGTTGAAGGCAAATACGTTCGCCAAAGTGGTGGTCGCGGTCAGTACGGCCACGTTTGGCTGGAGCTCTCACCGCAGGAACCTGGTGCCGGTTTTGAATTCGAAAACGCCATCGTCGGTGGCGTCATTCCGCGCGAATACATAACTCCGGTCGAAAACGGTATTAAAGAAGCCATGAATAACGGTGTGCTGGCCGGCTATCCGGTGGTTGATATTAAGGCCAAGCTCTACGATGGCTCGTATCACGAGGTTGACTCCAGCGAAATGGCTTTTAAAATCGCGGGATCCATGGCCTTGCAAGAGGGCGTGCGCCGGGCCGACCCGATTATTTTGGAACCGGTCATGAAAGTTGAGGTTATCACACCCGAAGAGTTTATGGGTGATGTGATTGGTGATCTTAACTCCAAACGGGGCCGCATTGAGCAAATGGATGATCGCACTGGCGGAATTAAGGTGGTTGATGCCTTTGTGCCACTGGCCGAAATGTTTGGCTATACCACCACGCTGCGCTCGATGACCCAAGGCCGGGCTTCCAGTTCAATGGAATTTGATCATTACGAAGAGGTGCCGCGAAACGTGGCCGATGAAATTATCGGCAAACACGCCGCCGGTAAAACAGGTAGTTAATAATCTAATTTCTCTCCCAGCCCATTTTTTATGTAAGCTCTCTCTTCTTACTCCCATTACGACTACTAACTATGTCGATACAAAAAAATTGGTGGGGTGTGTTTCTTTTCTAGATCATCTAGAGAAGATTGCTCATGGGTATACTCCCACTATCTTTTCCTTCGCAATCTGCTGTATTGGAAAGATAATATGGTCGTTCGGCCTAAGCAAACTGTCTCCCCAAGGTTATAAGACCTTTTAGAGCCTAATTATCTAGCCAGTTTGAGAGGCCGAACGACAAAGACGCAGGGCAGAGG
>DATIHN010000020.1 GCA_035480635.1 Candidatus Saccharimonadales bacterium | reverse complement strand
AATCTTATATAAAGATAACTATGGGGATGGTCGGCAGGTGTTTGAGCACTTATTTGGATCGAAGACGAGAGTTAAACTTTTAAGCCTGTTTTTGAATAATCCGGACCGGGCTTACTACGTTCGCGAAATTACCCGCAAGATCGATGAACAAATTAATTCGGTTCGCAGGGAGCTATCCAATTTGCTTAGCATTGGCATCATCCGCTCCGATAGCAATAACAACCGACTCTACTACGAAGTAAACCAAAAATATGAATATTACCCTGAGCTGAGGCGGATTTTTACCAATTTGCCCCTAAAAAACAAAGATCTGGGTGAGACCAAAGAGGAAGAGCAGATCGCTAAACGCCTGCGGACCACCGGAACTGTCCACCTAGCCTTTCTAACCGGTTCATTTGTCCGCAATCCGCACATTAGCGTCGACATGATGATTATGGGCGACGTCAATCGGTCCAAGGTGGCCAAGGTCATCGGCGATATGGAAAAAGACGTCGGTCGGGAACTAAATTACGTCATCTTTACTCCTGAGGAGTATGACTATCGCATTAATCTAAATGATCGCTTTTTGGCCGACATGATGGATACCAAAAAAATCATCATTATCGATGCCGAAGATAGCCGTAAGATGCAAGAAGTCGAACGCTTACACGATGATGCTACGCCGCTCGCCATTAAAAATGGCGCGGCTACGGCCAATATCAGCCAAGGACCGACGGCCTAAATGGAAATTACTCACCTTGGTAATGGCGTGGTCAAACTGGCCAATCGTAACTTTTCGATTCTAGTCGGCCCAACGCTGCCCAAAGGAGCTTCGGCTAACGTGGTAGCCCTAACCGAACCCAACCAAGCCGCACCAGCATCTGAGGCGGTGGTTCTCGATGGGCCAGGGGAGTATGAGCTCAGTGGAGTCCATATTACTGGTGTCGCGGCCCAGCTGCACGTCGATGAATCAGGCCAACGGGGTACAATTTATGCCATTGATAGCGATGAGGTAGTAGTGGCATGTCTGGCCAATATTGCACCTGGCCTTTCAGATCAGCAGCTTGAAGCCATGGGCCAAGTCGATGTCTTAATCATTCCGGTGGGCGGCAAAGGCCTAACGCTCGACGCCACTGCTGCCGCCAAAATTGTCAGCCAAGTTGAGCCCCATGTAGTCATTCCAATTCATTATGATGACGGTAAAAGTAAATATGCCACGGCCCAAGATAAGGTTGATCCATTCTTAAAAGAACTTGGGGCCAAACCCGAAGAGGTTACAAAATATAAAATCACAGCCAAGGATATGCCAGAGGAGACGGTGGTTGTGGTTATTAAGCCTGAAGCTAAGTAAAACTCCAGTTCCAATTCATGAACTCAATTCTCTTTTCTCCCCACCAATTTTTTGGGTAAGCTCACTCTTCTTACCCCCCCCATTACGACTACTAACTATGTCGATACCAAAAAATTGGTGGGGTAGGTTTCTTTTCTAGATCATCTAGAGCAGATTGCTCATGGGTGTACTCCCACTACCTAATCCTTCGCAATCTGCTGATTGAATAGATAAAATGGTCGTTCGGCCTAAGCAAACTGTCTCCCTAAGGTCATAAGACCTTTTAAGATTTAATTAACTAGCCAGTTTGAGAGGCCGAACGACAAAGACGCAGGGCAGAGGTTATGGTAGAAGATGGGGCTGGAGCGAGTGAAATGGTTTGTGTAATAAAACGGATTGGCGCGGATAGAATCCTAGACCTTAGCGGGGGCAGGATCTTTAGCCGCAGCTTTGGCTTCGGCCTCTTTTTGATACTTGGCCAGCGTTCGCCAACAGCTCGAACAAACCTTGATAGCAATTCGGCTGCCGTCCAAGGTAATGTGATGGCGCTGCAAATTCGGCTTCCAAACCTTATTGGTTTTGCGCTGCGAGAAGCTGACGTTATGCCCGAACTGCTTGCCTTTGCCACAGATGTCACATGAGTATGCCATAAGAATCAAAAATTAACCAAGCAATCTTAGCGGAATCGAGAAGGGAAGTCAATGATAGGTTGACTAGGAGCCTAAATTTAGAGTAAGGTTTGATCCGTCCCCAGCCTTAAGGAGTAATTGGTGGATGATCCTACTAAAATACAGAATGTCCTTTGCTCTTTCTTCGGCTTCCTTTGCGGATTGGCAGTTTTCATGCTGTTCCTTTCCAGCGGAATAGGTCAGGCTCAAACTGCTGTTGACCACGCAGACCAACGCTGGCAACGAACTTCAGGAACAATCACCGCGATTTCGCCCGCCTATGGCAACTCAGCTCCAAACCGACGGTACGCAACGGTGACATATCCGAGCGGTTTTAAGGAGATCAAGATATCTTCAGACGCTGGTTGGCACAAAGGCGACCATCTCAACCTCTGGGTTGACTCAAAGGGCATCGCCTACATCCCAGCTGATGCCCGAGTTGAGAATCCGAATCCCTTCCCCAACTTTGCTGGACGCATCTTTGCGACAGTGATCGTCGGACTGTTCTACTGGCTGGTGGTCTGGCTTGTCGGTTGGCTGGTCACATATCTATTCCTAGGCATCGTCTTGCATCAGTTCAACCGTTTGCGCCGGCCCCAACCGGCAACTTCGTGACCGTTAGGCCCGGGGATCGTCCCCGGGCTTCATTCTTTTTAAGGTACAATATGGCTATGTCTTTGTTATTTATCCTCATCGCCCTAGTGGTCTCTATTACTCTGCATGAATTCATGCACGCCTGGATGAGTCATTACTTGGGTGATGTCACGGCTCATCGTCAGGGTCGATTGACTCTAAACCCGTTGGCTCACATTGATCCTTTTATGACGGTACTATTGCCGCTAATTCTAATTATGGCGCATTCACCAGTCATCTTTGGCGCGGCCAAACCAGTACCATTTAACCCTTGGGCCGTACGCTATGGTAAATGGGGAGCGGCTTTGGTAGCCCTAGCTGGGCCGATGACGAACTTTTTCCTAGCGGTCTTTTTCTCGCTGTGGCTGCGATTCTTTAATCCATCGCAACTCGCCGTCAATTTTCTCGTCACTATCATCGTCGTCAACGTCGGCTTCTTTGTCTTCAATCTGATTCCGTTCCCACCCCTCGATGGGTCGCGGGTACTTTACGCTGTTGCACCTCTGGGCCTGCGGCAAGTTATGGATCGAATTGAGCGCAGCGGAATTGTAGTTGTGATGGTGGTTTTATTCCTGATATTTCCGCTGATTGGGCCCATTATCGCTAAGGTTTCTAGTGCTATCCTGCAAGGGCTAGTTCCCGGGCTGACTGGCCTGTCAACTTGATCGGCGCTACAATGAAAGTATCTCTGCCGCATTGGCGACGGATGGCATTTTTCCTTGTTAGGTTTTCGTATGGGAGTTCTAGATTGCTCTGGGCCGTGGCCTAGTAGTTGCGGACACCCACCTGTCGTTTTGGCAGGGAAAACTAACCAACCGGCCGTGAGGTAGAGTTGAATTATCCGCTTAAATTATCTGGTCGGGGTGACAGGACTTGAACCTGCGACCTCACGGCCCCCAGCCGTACGCGCTACCAACTGCGCCACACCCCGTTAATGCAGACCATTATAGCAAAAGCCAAACATGTATAATTAACTCATGCTTCAAACCCTTGGTATCATTGCTGGCATCCTCGCCCTAATCGCGCCGATTCCATATATCCGCGACATTATTAAAGGCACAACCAAACCTAATCGAGCCACTTGGTTCATTTGGACGGCTTTGCTAGCTATCGCTCTGGCGGGCCAATTGGCCAGCGGCGGTACTTATTCAACCTTATTAACGGCCGGCGATCTATTAGGTACTTTTATAGTTTTGATGTTGGCAGTGAAATTCGGGGTCGGTGGCTGGCAAACCATTGATAAATTAGCTTTGGCTGGTGCGGCCCTAGGTCTCATACTTTGGCGATTGTTTAATAGCCCAGCATTGGCTCTGGCAATGATTATTTTAGTAGATTACAGTGGTGGGCTGCCAACCATTCTTAAAGCTCATCGAGATCCGGACAGTGAAACCATTAGTTCGTATTGGCTAGTTGGAATAGGTTCAGCTCTAGCCGTGATAAGTGTCGGTAAGCTGGATATCGTACTGATGGTTTATCCCTTCTTCTTGGCCATACTTATGGGTTTAATTGTTGGTGCGATGCTAACATCACCGACCAGAAGGCGGGTGGTCAAGCATGCATGACGAAATAATCATTTTTACTGATGGCGGAGCGCGGGGGAATCCCGGACCGGCAGCCAGCGGTGTAGTAATAAAAACAACAGACGGTAAGGTTCTAGAAGCCTTTGGGCGTTATTTGGGTGAGACCACCAACAATCAGGCTGAATATAAGGCCATCCTTTTTGCCCTTCAGGAAGCCGAAAAGTACCAGCCCAAACGAATACAATTTTTCTTGGACAGTGAATTAGCTACCAAACAACTAAATGGCGAGTACCGTGTAAAAAACGAAGATCTAAAACCGATCTATTTGGCTATAAAGGAATTAGCCAGCCACTACGACATCACTTTTGAGCACGTTTATCGTAAAGATAACAAAGCGGCTGATGCTCAAGTAAATTTAGCCATTGATAAAGCGCTAGGGTTGAAATAAAGCCTTCGTTATGGTATTATCTCTTTGCTAGACTACTGGATGATCGCTCTAAGGAGAGGAAAGTCCGGACAGCATAGGGCAGGACGGTTGCTAACGGCAACCAGGAGTAGATCGGCGATTATTTCTCTCGAGAAAATAGCTGCCGACGAAGCCTAGGGAAAGTGCCACAGAAACGATACCGCTCGCCATTGGTGAGTAAGGGTGAAACGAGTGGGGCAAGAGCCCACAGTTCCAGCGGGTGACTGCTGGAAGAGGTAAACCCCGTCTGCTGCAAGGTAAGTTGATCTGCACATGAGTGCCCGCTCGTAGATTAGCGCCACGCCGCGAAGATCCTACCAGCAATGGTAGGGCAAGATAGATGGTCATCTCGGTCGCAAGACTGAACAGAATCCGGCTTACAGGTAGTCTAGCTAACAAAGCGCCTCGCCCGCCATTCGGCGCAAGCGGGGCCTTTTGTTGTATGATTAAGGAGCCAGCACAACCGATATGCGAAAAAAGAGCGAACTCTTATTTAATGCCGTTTTGCCAATAGTCGATTTTGTCTCGATTGTTAGTGCTTTTGTGTTGGCCTATATTATTCGGGTTAAAATTGATAATCGCCCCGTACCGAACCCCATTCGGGCCTTACTGTTCTTCAAAGTCTTCTTGGTGTTACTGCCGGTCTGGATTTTCATTTTGCGCTACTTGGGCTCTATAGTCTGTCCAACACCCGCAGTCGCTGGGAGGAGTGGGGCAAGGTTTTTATTGGTGTCTCGGGTGGTACCATGTTCCTGATTCTGCTCGATTTCTTTAGTCGCAATCCGATCTTTCCCTCCCGGGCGGTGCCGGTCTACGGCCTGTTTTTTAGCTTCGTTTTCGTGGTTATTGCCAGAACCATCGTACGCTTCATCCAGCGCTGGTTATTCCGATATGGTATTGGCGTCCACCGAGTCTTACTGGTTGGTAGCGGCGCCATTACCAAAGAAATATTTGATGACTTAAGTCGCCCGCGTTCTGGTTACGAAATTGCCGCTATTTACGATAAGATCAAAATCCAGCCAGCCGATTTTCCCAATGCCAAAACAGTTGATAATCTCGAAGCGGCCGACGCCATCAAGCCAGCCATCGAAGGCATTATCCAAGCCGATTCAGCCCTGCCACCGGATGATGTATTGAGCCTGATTAATTACGCCAATAGGCATCAAATAACTTATCGGTTCGTACCCAACCAATTTGGTTTATTTGCGACCAACTCTCGAGTTATATCAATGGCTGGTGAGCAGCTAATTGAAATCCAACGCACTCCGCTAGAGGGCTGGGGTAGGATCTTTAAACGGCTCTTTGATGTAGTCGGGGCCGGCTTGGCTCTGATCGTCTTTAGCCCGGTTTTCCTAGTCGTCTATCTGGCTATCAAGATCAGCGATCCTGGCCCAGTGATTTATAAACATCACCGGCTGAGTCGCAGCGGCGGCGGCGTAGATGTTTATAAGTTTCGCAGTATGAAATGGCGCTATAGTCCTGGACCCGATCGGCCCTACCAAACCGCCGAGGCAGCGCTGGCGGCGATGGGTCGCACAGATTTGGTTAAAGAATTTCAACAAAACCAAAAACTGGCTAACGACCCTAGGGTTACTAGGATTGGTCGATTATTGAGGCGCACCAGCCTAGACGAGTTACCGCAACTTTTGAATGTCTTAAAAGGGGAGCTGAGCATGGTTGGGCCGCGTCCGATTCTGGAAGAAGAATTATCGCACTACGGCAAGCACAGCGCAGTA
Organism: Candidatus Saccharimonadales bacterium; assembly: GCA_035480635.1. Taxonomy (NCBI): domain Bacteria; phylum Candidatus Saccharimonadota; class Candidatus Saccharimonadia; order Saccharimonadales (SeqCode); species Saccharimonadales bacterium (SeqCode). The sequence goes on along the minus strand of DATIHN010000020.1, from coordinate 512 downwards.
TTCCTCTCGCTAAAACCAGGCTTAACCGGGCTTTGGCAGATTTCTGGTCGTAGCGACATTGGCTACGAAGAAAGGGTTAAGCTCGATATTTATTACGTTGAAAACTGGAATCTCTGGTTGGATATAAAAATTTTGATCAAAACAGTGTCTTCATTAATGCATCGGGGCGGAGCCTACTAATGTCTCTCAGGGTGGCGCTGGCCCATGATTGGCTGACTAATCAGGGCGGGGGCGAAAGGGTCCTCTGGCAGCTGCACCTCATATACCCTGAGGCGCCCATCTACACATCGGTTTTTAATGCTGAAAAGTTACCAGAATTTGCCCAACTCGATATTCGAACCTCGTTTTTGCAACGCTGGCCCATTGCCGCTCGCAAACACCAACTCTTTCCAACCATGCGAACAACGGCTTTTGAAAGCTTTGACTTTCGTGGTTACGATCTGGTAATTTCATCATCCTCAGCTGAAGCTAAGGGTCTAATAACGCCACCCGGGACCATGCATATTAGCTAC
>DATIHN010000019.1 GCA_035480635.1 Candidatus Saccharimonadales bacterium | reverse complement strand
GAGAGTGGTCCGGGAGAAAAGTGATAGCCCGCGCTATCAAAACTAACTTGGCCGAAGTAGCCCGGCAGCCAGGGTGCAATGGCAAAAAATAACGGGGGTATTGCTAGCAAACGGCCAATTGGGGGCACCTTTTGGCGGGTTGGGAAAATCCAAGCCAGCCAAATGAGCAAGCCTGGTAGGAGGGCGGCCACGCTGGTGGATAATTTGGACCACAAATAAACTTCATTCAAATCTGAGGTGCGGCCGCCCAGCATCGAAAAGAATAAGTAGAGCAAAATTCCCAGACCCCACAGCCCAAAGACGCGGTTGGGCAAAGATCTACGATTATTGCTTAAAACAAAGCTCACCAGCACGACTATTCCCACCATGCTGGGGATGTAGAAGAAGGCTTCGATGCCAGAGGCGTTCATGTCGTAACGGCGATTTTAGTCCGTACCTCGGCGGGCTTGGTGGCAGCTGGCTTGGTTTTGGTAGCCGTCGGGGCATGCATGGGTAGGAGGAAGCCAAAGGTCGAACCTTTGCCCTCCGTGCTTTCAAAAATGATTTTGCCACCTTGGTCTTCGATGACGCGCTTAGCCAAATACAGGCCTAGGCCAGTGCCGTCGGGGCGGACTTGCTGAGCGTTACCGGCCCGGAAGAATTTGCTAAACAATTTACTCCGAGCCGCCTGTGGCACCCCTATGCCGGTGTCTGTCACTCGCAGCTCAATTTGGTCGCCAACCTGCTTCAGCGTTACCGTCACACTCCCCTGCTTCGTATAATAAATAGCATTATCAATAAAGTTCATGACAACTTGACGGGTTTTGTTCTCGTCCAGCTCAGCCGGCGGCCATTTGCCCGCGGGCGGCTCCCAAATAAGTTTGAGCTGTTTGGCCTCAGCGTGGCTGACTAACTGACGCACCTCTTCGCTAACCAAGGCCACCATATCGATGGGCTGGCGATCGATCATGAATTTACCAGAACTCATTCGGCTGACGTTGAGTAAATCCGAAATCAAGCTGACCATGCGCTCGGAACCACTGTAGGCGTATTCTAAAAATTCCAATTGCTCTTTAGTCAATTTGCCGGCATCGCCCTCTTGCAGCATCGAAATGTAGCCTTTGATGGTAGTCAGCGGCGTCCGCAGTTGGTGGGAGGCCATGCTTATGAATTCGTCTTTAGCTTGATCGAGCTCTTTTAAATGATTATTAGCCACTCGCAAGCGTTTGGTGGCTTCGTCGACTTTATCCTGCAAAGTGACGTTAAATTGAGAAATTTCCTCATAAGCTTTGGCGTTAACGATGGCTACAGCCAGCTCATTAGCCAAGATCTCAAATAGCTCCAGATCTTGGGTGCTATAAATATCGCCGCTCAACTTATCGCCCAACAGCAGGAAGCCAACAAACTCATCTTTGGTGCGCAAGACTAGACTCAGGCGGATATGGTGTTTATCCATGATCTCTTTGCGCCGGCCAGCTTCAATTTCATCGGCCACTAGCATGCTGCGATCCAGCAGTTTCATCTCGGATTTGGTAATAACCTGCTCGGGCATGCGGCCGTAATGTTCGATTTTATAAACCTCACCCTTTTCGAAGACAATGTACTGGCCAAAGTTGACTCTAACGGCTTGGGCAATCATGGCCAGAGTTTTTTCGAGGATAACCTCCAAGTTAATTTCAGATGCCAGGGTTTGGGTGATCTGGTTCAATAGTTCTTGCGAATCGTACTTATCGCGGTAAAAGATGCGGTCCGTCAGGCGTTCAAAGAAGCGCCGCAGGGGTTGGAAGGTAAAAACGAGGATCAGCGCCAAGATCATATTAATGCCAACCTGCGCATAGCTAAATGTATTGGAGCCTAAAAGAAGATTTGATATCCAGAAAATTCCTAGGCTGTAAATGCCACCCATAGTCGTAAGAAGAAGTAGGTAGGATAGCGAACGTGCAACAACGGCGCGGATATCAAATAAGTGGTGTTTGATAATTGCATAGGAAGTAAAGCCAATATATATACTCGTTGCGTACAACCCAATCCTAGAAAGGGTTGGGATTCCAAATAGTTGGGGGAGTAATAAATTTGCTAGAAGTGCAAGAAATATCCATATGGATAACCCTGTAACTACTATTTGCGTCTGAGTCTTCTCGCGTCCTTTTGATTTTCTACTTCTAATAATTAATGAAATGATGCCGCTACCAAACAGCAATAGCAAGATTGCATCATAAATATATTCGAAACCTGTCGTCTGGTATTCGACACCCTGCAGAGTTGCTTTTACCGTCGGAAGACTTACAACCCACACCCATCCCAATAATGCTGCTGCGACACTTGAAAATATCAGGAATAAATTGAAGAATCGATTTTTTATAATCGGTCGGTTAATTAAGTTGTTGCTAAATTCATAAAATGATAGGGCAACGATCGGCCCAAATGCATAGTCAAAGCGGAGCAAGAAGGTGGCCAATTCATTACTGTGGACAGCGTCTTCAAAAAAGCTTGCGGTCATCCACAATGTCAAGCAAATGACCATAAAAAGAAACAGTCGATTTGGGACACTTTTTGGATTTCTAATAAAAGTAACCGCACCCAATACTATATTGGCCACAAGAATAAGGATAAATACCACCAACTGTAATGACATAAGCGCTTTAATTGTACCACTAAAAGTAATCGAGCCGCCCCCGAATGGGGGCGGCTCAGTTGGAGAACTTGCCTATGTTCGCGCTCTCGCGCGATAGTAGGCGCAGATCGCCTTGAAAACTTGCGCTGCAATCAGTGGTTTCAGCAGCTTGCTGCCAAGGAAGGGATTCCTCCAGACAAGCAGCACGCCGTTGTTGCAGCTTTCCCGGTCCTTGAAATACTCCGGGAGAAGCTTCCTGACCTCGAAGTCATCGGCATAGAACCGAAGCTCAGGGTCGTAAGGTTTGCCGTCTTCGCGCGTGAGCTGGAAGTAATGCTCGGGGTTGGACTCGGGATGCTCCGCGAGATACGCCGCCATTCCTGGCAGACGACCCCCGAGAGCTCCGAAGGTCATGCCGTGTCGAACAATCTCACGGAATTCCCTCTCAATCAACCTGTCACCAATACCTGATCGTTGAGACTCAGGGATGACTCCCAGGGACCCCCCGAAAAGACACTGGCCGTTTGGCTGGTGCCCCGTGTACTCGCCGTCGCCGGTGAGTGCGTACCAGGTAGTCACGCGCTCCTCGACCTCGCTCACCGGGATATCAACCCGCAATGCAGACACGTAGCCGACGAGTCGGCCAGTTTGTCGTTCTTCTGCGACGAAGAAGTAGTCACCGACATTGCGGATGTGCGCTTCGAATTGCTCAGTGGTAAACATGTCTTCTGGGTCGCAGGCTGCTTCCCAGGACGCATGTTCGACCTCGATGAGCTGAGGTACGTCACTCAGTCGTGCTCGACGAATCGAAATTCTTGGCCTCAAATGCATTGTGAATGACACTTTCGACTTCTCCTCTTCTGCGCGCGTAGTGGCGTGCGGCGAATGGGGCGAGGCCAAGCACGATCAGAAAGATCGGCAAGGTCTCCTCGAAGATTAGCGGCAAGACAGCAAGAGGCCACCCGAAGATGATCCACGTACTGACTTGCGCGGGGGCGAGATAGTTGTCAACCTTTTCACGATCGTCTCCAAAGCGCATCCATCTCAGGTAGACCCTGAACAAGGGCTTATGAAGAAAATCGTCGAGAGAAACTCCCTGCTCGGCGGCTTGCGCCGCCCGGTTACCAAGAATCAGCCTTGCCAGAAAAGTCCCAAACTTGATGTAGCACCACATGACGACCTTCACGATTCGGAAGATCAGAGGGGCAAACAACAGGGACAGGCCGATCAGGAGACCAACTTCAACGCACCAGATCAAAGCCCGTGAAGGGTCATCCGACCAAGCGCTCCAATTGAGAACAAGGATCGCCGCAATGATCGCGGCGAAGACTAGCGTAAAACCAATCCACCCACGAGTTTTTGCGGACATTGTTCCTCCCTAAATAGAAATACCTGACAATGTGCTGCCCGTAGTGTTTTTAGACAACACTCGCGAACTGTTTAGTATTCTACCATAAACACTTTGATTTGTAAAGTAAGTGAGGCAATTTTGCAGTCGGTATATTATCAAGTAAACTATTTGATATGGAAATATTTCTTGTAGAGGGTGTAGGCACAGGACCAACTACTTTGGCAGCTTTCGATGCATCGCTTCGTGCTGCGGGAATTGCTAATTTCAATATCATACCTCTGAGTTCAATTATTCCCCCACAATCGAAAATTGAGGTAGTTAAGTCAATTCCGAAAACTCAAGAAATTGGAAATTGGGGTGATCGACTCTATGTTGTCATTGCGAATAAACGCGTCGATACCCCAAACGAGGAAGCATGGGCTGGTATTGGGTGGGTGCAAAATGAAGAGAATAGAAAGGGTCTTTTTGTTGAACACGTCGGGAGCAATAAAAAGACTGTAGAACGCGATATTCGAGCTACTCTTGAGTCACTTATGGATGGACGTAAAGACGAAACTTTTGGTGAGATAACAATGGAAATAGTTGGGATCACCTGCACACAAGAACCAGTTAGTGCACTCGTTTGCGCAGTTTACAAGTCGAGCCCCTGGGATCGCAAGTTCAACCCTTTTAAGAAGTAGACGTTGCTTCACCTATCTTAAAGCATTAAAGTTATCCTATGGCTGAGAAGACTAATCCGAAGGTTGCGATCATTGAAGATGATTTGGCGATCGTTCAAATGTATCGGCTGAAGTTTGAGCAAGAGGGCTACACCGTTAAAACGGCCGGTGATGGCATGGTTGGGCTCAAGTTGATTCAAGAATTTAACCCCGATATTGTGCTGCTCGATCTTATGATGCCAGGCATGAATGGGTTGGATGTACTTGGTCACATCCGCAAAGACCCTAAAATGAAAGACCTCAAAGTTGTGGTGTTGACTAATATGGGTGATGCCGAAACCGCCAGTAAAGTTTATAAAATGAAGGCCTCCGACTATATCGTTAAAGCCGATATGACGCCCAAAGAAGTCTCCGAAAAAATAAAGAAATTATTAGCTTAAAAGTTTCCGAGCCCGGCCATCCGCAGGATTAGTGCGAATGGTCAGGCTCGTGGTTGGCTTGGCGATGGACCGACCTAATTGTCCCAATGGCCTCCTTGCCGTTGTGCCAGGCTGCGAAGCCGAAAATGCCAAACGCGGCAGCGATGTTCCAGCCAACGCTGCCAGTCCAGTACGTCAGTAGACCGCCGGGGATCAACGCTAGCGACAAGTATGCATCGACCTCCAGGTGCTTGGACCAGGCTCTGGCGTGCCGATTATGCTCATGATGCAGCCGCTGGCTATAGAAGCGATTGAGCAGAAAGCTGGCCAATCCAACCGGCACAATCAACCAGGGATTTAGTAGGCTGGTCATTCGGCCAGCTTCGGCAAAGGTGAAGATGCCGACCAGTACTATAGTCAGCAAGCAAACGCCAACGCCGACCAGCTTTGGAACCGTGCACCTAGCTGTGTGGCTTTTGGCCCGACCGGTGATGAATTCGACGACGCCACCGGCACCAGTCAAAACACTGTCTGAGAGGTTGTGGCCAGCGTCGGCCACCATGGCCGGGTTGTGGCTGATGAAGCCTGCCGCAAATTCGAATACTGCAAAGAGCGATAGTCCTAAAGTGGCCCAGCCGAACTGGGCCACATGAGAATGACCTTGTTCGGACAACGCGAACCACCTAACACTCTGGGGTCCCGAATGGGAATGAACTCGATCATTTTAACCTAATTTTGGCTAAATGTCTAGGTAAAACGCGTGACTATAAAAATGAACAGCGTTCCAAGGACCGTCAGGCCAACCGTACCGATGGACGAATGTTTGGCATGGGCTTCGGGCAAAATATCGGAAGCCCCAACGTAGAGTAAAAAGCCAGTGAAGGCGCCTAGGTAAATCAACAGGAGTGGGTCGGACAGATGAAAAACCAAAGTTGAAGCAGCTCCCAAAACCGGGGCTATGGCATCGGCCAGTAGAAAGCGTCGGGCCTGGACCTGGCTGTTCTTATGCCTGAGCATGACGCTAACGGTATTAAGGCCATCAGCAAAGTCGTGAGCAATCACGGCAATGGCCACTGATAGGCCCACAGCCGTACTGACCTGAAAAGCCAACCCAATGCCAACACCATCCAAAAAACTATGACCAATCAAAGCGCTGGCTGAAGCCACTCCGACGTGGGGATGAACATTGTGCTCATATTCCTCGTCGTGGGCATGATGCATAATGATAAATTTTTCGACGACATGAAAGCCCAAAAAGCCGATAACTAGCGCCACCATTGGCACCGTTTCATTAGTACCGGTTGAACCGACCAATTTAAATATTTCCGGCAACAGATCAAAAGCTACCACCCCTAATAAAACCCCGGCCGTAAAGCCCAAGATTCGGTGCAGGCGATCCTGATTTTTAAGGGCCGTATAGCCACCCAACATGGTTGAAATAAAGGTGGCAAAGGCCAACAAGACTACTAGCAAGGTCGAATTCCAGATGATTTCATGGTCACAAACCTAGCATACATCATAGGCTATTGCAACTTAGTCGCAATAGCCTATACTTATTGCAATGGATCCTAGTCAAAAATTGCAAAAATTGTTACTTTCGCGGGGACTACGCCTGACCCAACCCCGCAAGTTGGTACTGGATTTTCTGGTTAATGCGGCTGAACCGGTCCAAATCCATCAAATTGTGGCTCTGAGTGGTAACTGGGCCGATCGAGCCAGTATTTATCGGACTATTAAGCTCTTTAACCACCTTGGTATCATCAAAACCGTCCATCGCCCGGGCGGTGACTGGCTAGAATTGGGCGAGGACTTTTCGCCCCATCATCATCATTTGGTTTGCAGCCGCTGTGGTTATAGCCAGGTTATTCATAGCCCAAACTTGGAATATCAACTGGCTGGCGTGGCTGAAGTGGCGGGCTTTCGGCCGCTGGAGCACCACGTTGAAATCAGCGGTCTCTGCCCAGATTGTTTAAAGCTGGCTGGCAATCAATAAATTATCAAACAGAGCCGCCACCGTCAGCGGTCCAACCCCGCCAGGTACTGGGGTAACTTGGATATCCGGATCGTCATAAAGGGCTGGGTCGGCATCCCCAGTGATGCTACCGCTAGCCTCAGCCGTACCGGCATCAATAACAATTACGCCACTTTTTAGCATCGAGCGATTTATTAATCCAGGCTGACCGGTGGCAGAGATAATAATATCGCAGGCTCTAGTTTTGGCCGCTAGATTTTTAGTAGCATCGTCTAGGCGCTCAACCTTGGCTCCGCTCGACTCCAGCATGGTACTAATCGGTGCACCGACCAAACGGCCTTGACCGACCACGGCGACATAAGCAGACTTGATCGAGATTGGCAACGAGCCCAACAACCACATAATCCCTTTGGCGGCAGGAGAATCAAAAGGGCTATCTGCCTTCAGCCCATCAACGTCTTTGGCGGCGGCGATTAACTTAATGGCCGCTTCAGTATCAAAGGCGCTGGGCAAGGGTAATTGGATAATAATGCCAGAAATGTCTTTTTGCTGGTTCCAAGTCTCAATTTGCTTCATTAATTCAACCGGCTTTTGAGTTGATTTGATTTGCAGTGTTACACCAATATCGTCTCCATAGTGTTCTTTAGCCCGGACAAAGCTGGCACTAGCCGCATCTGCACCGGCCATAGCTACGGCCAAAATTGGTTTAATTGCTAAAGACTGGATTTGCCGCCGGTGGCGTTCTTTGACGTAGGTATCTAGATCGCTGGTGGTCAGCTTCACGCTGCAGCCTGCTCGACATCAACTACGACTATCTTGCCATCGGTAAAGTATTTGTCGTGGAAGACGTTACGGCCATCCAATTTATCAGTCATCGCAAAACGAGCTCTCTCTTTGCCCCCAGCCGCCACGAGCTCGCTAGTGATAAAATCTCGTTCGGCATCCAAGTCTGGATCGATGTGATGATAGGGCATGCCTAAGCCCCGGTAAAAACGCAGCGATTTATCAAAGCTGGCCGTGGCCAACCAAATTTCGGTGCCGCCGACCAAGCGCATGTTAGTTTGCCAGAGCCGAATGTGATGACGCTGACGGAAACCTTGGCTAGGCGATTCTTTTTGGAACTGCAGATCATTCGGGGTGGTTGCAATATAAAATGGCGTCATCGGGCCATCGGCATAGCGTTGATTGAGCAAGCCGGACCAAAATGCTTTGAACCAGTTGGAGGCACTCACCGGTACCGCCTGCTGCCAGCCGGCTCTATTAAAGGCACCTTCGATGTGGCTAGTACTACCTAAAATCATTAGGTTGATCGGATCGGCTGGCTTACCGCGGAAACTCAAACTAGTCTTGGGCAATGAATCAGCTAGGTCTTGATTCAATTTGACGGTTTGATCGGAGCCACCCAGGACGTTTTCGATCATGTGGCCAAACCTTGAGCGCTGGTAGGCTAGCTTCAGGGTTCGCAAGGCAAAGATGCCAGCCAACGTCGCAATAATTGCAGATGTTCGTTTTGTCTTTTTCATATCATCTGGGGGGCCGTGAGGGACTCGAACCCTCAACCAATTGCTTAAGAGGCAACTGCTCTGCCAATTGAGCTAACGGCCCACGTCAAAGCGTTTTATCGGCTTGATGCGACTAAAAACTATAAAACACCCCTCAAAAAAAGTCTAGCATAATATCCTTAGGTTGCCGGCCCGGAATTGTCGTTGGCCGTTAGGAAGTAGAGTTGGTTTAGTTTATTTAGTTCGCTCGCGACGCGATCTTCAATCTGTTCGTTAGACAATTTGGTCCGGGGTAGCGTCATCGAAGCAAATTCGTACTCAATCTTGGGGTCATAAAAAGCTACCTCAACCTCTTGATCATTTTGGCGTCGGACGCGAGTAATTAGCGGCCCTTTGGCAGTGATCGGGTTATCAGCGTGCAAATGGGCCAAAACTGGTTGGTGATAGTGTACCGACGAAACTCTTTCGGCGTTTTCATTAAACCAGCTATCACAGTATTGCCAGTGCCGCAGCGGCATTTTCTCCCATAAGCCAGGCAGTTTAGAAATCAGCGATTTAGTTATTTTGACGCAACCTAGTGAAGCCGCACCTGATCCGTAGGGACTAGAACACCATTCCCGTTTGCAGGCCGAAAGTTCTGCAAATATAGACGGATATGGCACCACATCATGTTCGATGATAATAAATGAATCGCTGCGCTGCCAAAGTGAAAGCAGCAGCTGTTGATAGCTATCGAAGGCTGTCATTTCTACAAACTCAGCCGTAAGCGGCAGAGCACTTCGAGTTTGCTGTCTGAGCCGATTGGCTGTATAAGGACAAATTATCCGCACGGCAAAATCCTTTAAATGGCGCGCCCTGAGGGATTCGAACCCCCGACCTTCTGGTCCGAAGCCAGACGCTCTAATCCGCTGAGCTAAGGGCGCTTAACTGGCAAAATATAACATATTTAGGCCATTTTAACCAGAAGCGCTCTGGTATAATCATGCCATGTCCGTTATCGATGAATTATTAGAAAAGGTGCCGGAGGCTGAGCGAGCGGAACTCGAGCGGATTCGCCGTATCGTTCACCAAACCGTACCCGAAGCCGACGAAGTCATGACCTACGGTATGCCCGGCTTTAAGTACCGCGGCAAATACTTGGTTAGCTTTGCGGCGATGAAAGATCATCTGAGCCTTTTCCCCGGCGCCGCTCCGATTGAAGCACTGAAAGATCAACTAAAAGCTTATGATTTATCCAAGGGCACGATTCGTTTCACTTTGGCAAACCCGATTCCAGAAAAGCTCATTAAGCAGATTTTGAATGTACGCTTAAAAGCTATCGAAAAAGCCTAATTTTCGCACCCGGATTGCGGTTATGTTTATTGACTGGACCGTGATTTGCCTGTATAAGTATTAGCATAAGTATTTTATTAATAGGATAGGGAAAATAAATAGATGGCCAAAAAAGCCGCTCTTAAAAATTTAAGTCTTAATCCCCTTAGTCTCGCGTTAATTATTATTGGCGCTGTTGTCCTTGGTTATTTCATCGCCAGCGGCCATGCCGCCTCCCCCGGTGGTGGCTCATCTAGTATCAAACTCGACCAAACAGGTCCTTACTTGGGTGGTCTAGCCACCTTTACATCAACTTACCCCAGACTAACCGACAACACGGCAAAATACCCCCGAGTCGAAGTCCTGTGTTTCCAGGACGTTAATGGTGATGGTATGGTCACCTCAACCGATGCATTGAGCCCAGATCTAGTTTATGGTGAAGGCGGATCAGCCAATCAAACTTACCAGAAACAAATTAGCGGCTTCCCAGGCTTCATCTTAGGCGGCAGCAGCTCTAAATGGTTAACTCGAGGCGGCTCAGCTACCTGCAAGGCTAACCTGTTTTACTACGCCAAAGGCAAAGGCGCAGCCACCGAAACCTACGTTCCGTTGGCCACCACCGGCACTTGGACCGCAGCCGGCGCGCGCTAACAAAACTTAGACGAAATAAAAAAACGGCCCGTGGGCCGTTTTTTTATTTCGCTTCAAAACTACTCTGCGGCGGGGGGAGGTGTTGCACTCCCTGATTGTCGACTGCGATCACTGACGACGTAGGCCAGGATTAGTGACAACGGGAAGAACAGCAAACTTAGTAAGAAATAGCCCAAAAAGCTGTGGCCTTTGCGAGCGGCCACGCGAGCCGGCCAGAAAGCGATGGCTATCCAGATTACTAGTATGATGATATCCCAAACCGTATTGAGAGTGAAACCTAGAAGGGTAGTTGCAAACATAATGATTGCCTCTTTCTAAATTAATTGCATCACTATGGTCTCACCAGAGAACTGCCAGGTCAAATTAGACGCTGACTTCAGCTTGGGCCAGCCCGGCACTTGAGCCCTTGAGTTCTTTGTAGAACAAGTAGGTAAAGACGACGCCCAGTGGGCTAATGACAAAGTTTGAAACGGCGGCTGAAGCAATACTGCGTAGGGTGGCTGGCAAAAATACCAGGACAATACTAGTTACAATACTGATACCGATTAGGACCAAGAACAGTAATACCAGCCGACCAAAGACGGTGCCCCAACGCCCACTGACCAAAGCCTTGCTGGCCTTTAGCGCTTCGGTACCGCGTTGGTTTTCGAGCACGAGAGTATAACTAGAAAAGGCGAACCAGACCCCAAAAATAATGCCAGGAACGATTAGCAAAATCAGTCCACCCAACACAGCCAGCCCAGCTAGGATGGCGACCAGCAGCATGGGCAAAACCATCGGCCAACTGCGCACTAGGAGTTTGGAGACATCGGGTTGGTCTTCGCTACCGTCAACCGCATAAATAACGGCCACTTGGATCCAGAGCGAAATTGCTACAAAGATCAGGCCAATGATTAGGGCCGCGGCGCCGGCGGCGACAAACATGGAGGTACTAAAGCCCGCGAAAGATGATTTGTGGCCATGTTGGCCAATAATCGAGAGCACATTGGCGATAAAGGGCAGAGCCAATAGCATGGCCAGGGTCTTAAATTTCTTTTGATATAATTCCCAGCTTTTGCGAAACAGTTCACCGAACGGACTCAAATCCATCATAATGCCTTTGCTTATGCTGTTATAGTAGCCTTGCCAAGGGCAAAAGTAAACGTCTAAACTTATGATTGATAAATGCAAAGCCCCCGGTAGCTCCACACCCATCATGATAATGGAGCGAAGCCACCGGGGGTTGGGTGCAATCTCAGCGGAGAGCGCAGCCGGATTGTGCCGAAGCTCGAACGCGGGATTGCACGACCGCGGCCGTTCGACGAGCTGTGTAGTAGGTCTTGATGACTTCCTGGATCCACTCCTCGCCTGGCTCACCCTCGATGAGGATGTCGATGCCTCTGGTGTTCGGGTTGGAGACGGACAGGATCACGATGCCACCGGGCCGGTCAGCGTCTTTGAGCAGACGCCATCCACTGTGGTGGCTGTACTCCGTGCCTTCCGGGTTGTCATACTCGACGAAGATGCTGGGTCCGAAGAAGTCGGGGCCGTGGATGAACTTCGTCTGCACGGCGCCGATCATCGGGAAGATCGCAGGTACGAACATCGACTCGTGGTCGAAGCCATAGAGCTGGAAATCACGTTGGACGCTGGCAAGGAAGTCCTCCTCAGCAGCGATCCAATCCTTGAGAGGGCCGTCGTAACGGACACAGTCCTTGACTGATCCATCCGGGAACCCTTTTGTCTTGTCCTTCAACATCTGACCACCTCCGTGGTACTTGAGCGTTGACTGACGGAAACATTAACATTACTCTTTCATTTTGTCAATTTTATATATGGTTAAGTGTCCGGTTTAGAATTGTCTAAACGAACTGGCGCGCCTGAAGGGATGGTGGCTTACAGCCACCTCCGCAAAGTGCTCGCCAAATTCAAACAAGTTTGATCTGTCTGCGCGCTTTGCTCCACCGAACCTAGGGTTCTCATCCCACCTGGTCGAACTTGGTCCGCCAAGCTCACGCCAATGGTGAGCTGGTCGAACCATGGCGCGCCTGAAGGGATTCGAACCCCCGACACCCAGCTCCGGAAGCTGGTGCTCTATCCACTGAGCTACAGGCGCCCGTTCAAATTGTACCCTACTCTGTTAGAATGGTTTTAAAGGAACCACACTATGCTCAAGTTCACCGGGATCGGCATTCACATCAAAGTTAAAGACATTACAGCATCTAGAAAATTTTATGAAGCACTTGGCTTTTCACCAATTTTTGGTTACGGCTCAGACGATTTCCGAAAGACTTTGCCAAAAGGCTGTCCATCCGCCCCAGAAAAGTATCAAGGTGTGACGTATCGTTTGGCCAATGGAGCTGAGCTTGAGATTGCTGACGGCCACATTGCCGCTAAGCCCAATGTTTTCCAAGAGAAAATCACATCAGGCAAAATCTCGGCCATGATCAAAGTAGAATCGATAGTCCCTGTGATTCAAGAATACCGGGACCGTATTAAATTTCCAGTTCGGCATTATTATTGGAATTCCATAGAGGTAGCTCTGCGCGATCCTGATGGTTTCGTTTTGGTCTTTATTGCGCCATTCTCTGAGACAGAGCTAGGCAAAGTCAGTAAAATTATCGAGGTTGAGACAGTTTCGGCGCCGTCGTAGCTACTAGCCACTTGATCGCAAATTGGCTATACTACTTCATCGATGCCTACCGCTCTAAAGGTTAACCAACAGACTAAATTGATCGTCACCGGCGGCCAACCGCTGGTTGGCGAGGTTGTTGTTAGTGGTGCCAAAAACGCCGCTACCAAAATGATGATAGCGGCTCTTCTGACTAGAGAAGAGGTTATTTTGACCAACTGCCCGATGATCGATGACGTCATCGTTGCTGGCGAAATGATCGAAGCCGTTGGTGGCAAAGTCGAATTCGGTGATCACAGCGTTCGCATAAACGCGGCTAATCTGGTTTTTGCCCCGGTGGCCAAGCCCACCATCCCCAACCGGCTATCGGTGCTGGCCCTTTCGCCTCTGCTCCACCGCCTTGGCCAAGCCGATTTGCCGACTGTGACTGGTGATAAAATTGGGCCCCGGCCGGTTGATTTCCACCTTCAGCTACTGCGCAAAATGGGCGCTGACATCACAGAATCGGACGGGCGCTATGCGGCTAAAGCCGGGCGGCTCAAAGGTGTTAGCGTTAATTTACCCTACCCCAGCGTGATGGCTACTGAAAACGCTCTGCTGGCCGGCGTACTAGCCGACGGCCGAACCACTATCACCAATGCCGCGATCGAACCGGAAATTGTTGATCTGATCAAAATGCTCCAGCAAATGGGCGCAATTATCGAATTTAGGGCCAACCGGATGATTATTATCGATGGGGTTAATAAGCTCCGCGGCATCGAATATTCCGTCATGCCCGATCGCCTGGAAGCCGCTTCGTACGCCCTATTGGCCATTGCCAGCGGTGGCGATATTTTGGTCCACGGCGCTCGCCAAGACGATATGATCACTTTCTTGAACACACTACGCCGCATTGGCGCCGATTACATTATTGAAGATGACGCCATTCGATTTAAGCGTAATGGGGGACCGTTAGTCGGGGTCGAAATCGAAACCGATCCCCACCCCGGTTTTGCGACTGATTGGCAGCAACCGATGGTGGTGCTATTAACTCAGGCCAACGGTCGCTCCACAGTCCACGAAACGGTTCACGAATCACGCTTTGGTTACGTTGAAACTTTGATCGAAATGGGTGCCAACATTCAAGTCACGACCGATTGCTTGGGCAATTTGCCCTGTCGTTATAAAGGTAAGGGCTTTAAGCATTCAGCTATTATTACTGGTCCAACGCCGCTGCATTCAACTAAAATAGTTATCCCCGATTTGCGCGCTGGCATGGCCCACGTCATCGCAGCCCTAGTGGCTAGCGGCACTTCGGAGATTACCGGCTTGGGGCATTTGATGCGCGGTTACGAAAATCTGTTTGATAAATTAGCCAGCGTCGGTGCCAAATTTAATTTGACCTAAATTAAAATCCCCGGAGGCCGATGGCCTCCGGGGTCTGACGTTGCCGAACTGACTAGAGAGGTACGACTTAAACTTCAGATTAGTCAACCAATAGGTAGACCTTATTTGAAAAAAATGTCAACACCCTGTAGAATGGGTTGGTCCTTAGTATGGCGCTGCGGGCTTGCCCGCCGTAGTGCAACGAAGGCGGGGTGTGGCGCAGCTGGTAGCGCGCCTGCTTTGGGAGCAGGAGGTCGAAGGTTCGAGTCCTTTCACCCCGACCAATGAATTGGTATGAAAAAACCCGCATTGGAAACCAAGCGTTAGCTGTTTACAATGCGGTAAGGAGCAGCGATGTGAAGGCTGAAACTCCGACGACACGTCGGAGCGAAAGCTGGAAGTGTCGCTGCGACGTGCGGGCATCGTATAGTGGCTATTATGCTAGCCTTCCAAGCTGGAGACGCGGGTTCGATCCCCGCTGCCCGCTCCAAGCCCTCGTAGCTCAATGGATAGAGCAAAGGAGTTCTAACCCTTAGGTTGTAGGTTCGAATCCTACCGAGGGCGCCAATGGGTTACAATTGTCATATGGCGCTACTATTAATTTTTATCCCTTTAATTATTCTGGCCTTGGTTATTACCGTCTGGGTCTTTTGGATCTGGATGCTGATTCATGTCATCCAAAGCGATGATCCGAACAAACTAGTTTGGGTCATAGTTATCGTCCTAACCCATTTTATCGGGGCTTTAATTTATTACTTTTTAGCCTACCGGCAGCCATCCAAGTCGAAATAGCAAAAATATCATTCCAGCAAGTAGCTTGTTTTGTTACGATGGAATGATTAAGGATCAATCACCCAATGCCGAAACAATCGTCTGACCCCTCTAAAACAAAGTTACTACCCAGGCTGACAACCTTTTTCTTCGACCGACCCAAAATTACGGGCCTGCTGTGGTTGGTCTTAATTATTTTTGGTGCAACTAGTTACACGACGCTGCTGAGGCGCGAAGGTTTCCCAAGTGTTAATATCCCACTGGCAATCGTCTCTGGCACCTATTTTGCCAACGATCCGGCGGCTGTCGATAATCAGGTTACTAAACCGATCACCGATATTGCCACCAAGCAAGCCGATGTCGATAAAGTCCAATCCCAGAGTTCCGACAATTTCTTTAACGTCGTCATCCAGTATAAAGAAAATGTTGATGCCAAAAAGGCCGCCAAAGACTTAGAACAAGCCGTTAAAAGCAATGCTAACTTGCCGCCCAGCGCTCAAATTCGCTACGACGTGCCATTCTTTGGAGCCACCGGCGGCGATACGCAACAAATTGATGAAGCTATTTCTTTCTACGCCACCAATAGTTCGACTAGCACAGCCGATTTAGCGGCCAAGGCTGAGGCCGCCGCTCAGTGGCTAAACGACCGCAAGCTTTCAAATGTCAAAACGGTGTTCGTAAAAAGCCCGTTTGAGAATGTTCAAGATCCAGCCACCGGCCAAGCCGTTTCGGTTCAACACAGTTTTGATCGCTTTGGGATCCGCACCGGTGGAGACACCAAGTTCTATAACTCTGTCATCATTGGCGTGGCCGGAGCCGATCATGTCGACGTTCTAAAACTTGATAAACAAGTTCGAGCAGCTGTGGTTGAACTCCAAAAACAACCTCAATTTCAGGGTTACTCGGCCGAAGTTAGCGCCAGCCTAGCACCCAGCATCCGCGATAATTTAAGCGAATTGCAGCGAGTTTTACTGGAAGGTCTGATTGCAGTACTGGTGGTTGGTTCGATCGTGATTGCCATTCGAGCCTCGATTATCACTGTTATTTCGATGGTCACGGTGGTCCTAGCCTCGCTCGGTTTCCTCTATGTGATTGGCTACACTCTAAACGTCATCACTTTGTTTGCCCTGATTTTGGGCCTGGCCCTAATTGTTGATGACACCATTATTATGGTTGAGGCCATCGATGCGGCTAGGCGCAAAATGACCGATCGACGAGAAGCCGTCAAACAAGCTACCGGCAAAATTAGCCGAGCCATGGTGGCAGCAACCGCCACGGCTGCACTAAGCTTCGCGCCCCTGCTATTCGTCGGCGGTATTTTGGGAAGCTTTATCAAAGCCATCCCTGTCACCATTATTGCCTCACTGATTATTAGTTTGATCGTAGCGCTAATCTTTATCCCCTTCTTTGCCCGATTCCTTTTGCTCGGTAAAAAACAAATGGGGTCACATGGCGTAAAGGAAGTGGCAGCTGGTTTTGAGGCTCGCTTTGCTGCTTTCATTGCTCGGCCGATGCTATGGGCTAGGCGTTCGATCAAGCGCCTCTTCTTCGTCGGTATTACGGCCATTGTGGTTGGCTTTTTGTTTATTGCGGCTGGCATTTTCATTGCCAAAAACGTCGTCTTTAACATTTTCCCACCGACCAAAGATACTAATGGCGTGGCTCTGAGTCTGAACTACCCGACCGATACTAGCATCGAGCAAGCCGCGGCCATCGCCGATCAGGCCGATAAATTGGCAGCCGATGTAATTGGGCCTAATTTTGTGAATGCCTCCTACTACAATAGCGGCAGCCCCCAGATGGCCAGCCTGCAAGTTCAAATTATTTCTTACAATAAGCGGGCTATTACCTCACCCCAAATTGTTAAAGCTTTGCAAGATCGCTTTGATACTGAGTTCAAGGGCGCCAAAGTCGCCGTGGCCCAAATCGATTTGGGCCCGCCCTCAGCGGCTTTTGTGGTCCAGCTTGATGCCACCAACCGCCCAGCGGCCTTTGCCGCAGCCGCGAAATTAGCCGCCTACCTGAATTCGGCCGAGTTGAAACGCCCCAGCGGCAAAACCGCTCACTTTACCAATGTGACAGTTTCAAACCCCAACCAGTTTTTGCGCAACCAAGGCAAGCCAGTCATTACGGTTTCGACCAGCTTTGATGGTAGTGACACTACCACCCTAGTCAATTTGGCTCAAACGGCTGTGAAAAACGAATTTAATAGCGCTAAATTACAGCAATTTGGCCTGTCGTCCGATGCTCTAAGCTTTGATCTGGGTCAAGAATCGGAAAACCAAAATTCATTTAACACGCTGCTACTCGCCTTCCCAATCCTATTGATGGTTATCTACGTTTTGCTGGCCTTCCAGTTCCAATCGTTCTTGCAACCACTGCTGATCTTTATGGCCATACCCTTTAGTCTCTTTGGCATCATGTTTGGACTCAACCTAACTAATAATGCCATCAGCTTCTTCGCCTTGCTGGGTTTCTTCGCCTTACTCGGTTTAAGTATTAAAAACACCATTTTGCTGACGGATTTTGCGAACCAAGCCAAACGCAGTGGCATGCATCCGATTGATGCGGCTGTGGCCGCCCTGGAAGAGCGCTTCCGCCCGCTGATTGCCACCAGTTTAACGGCTGTAGTATCGTTAATTCCTTTGGCGCTAGCTAGTCCATTTTGGCAAGGCTTGGCCGTGGTATTAATTTTCGGCCTGCTCTCCAGCACCTTCCTAGTTCTAACCGTCTTCCCCTACTACTATCTTGGTGCGGAATATCTCCGATTGCACATTCGGGCCAGGAGCTTCTTTATCTGGCTGGTGCCGACCTTGGGACTTGCAATTCTGATTGGCAAAACCGCTAGCGGAGGCTTGGGTTTCTTGGTTGTTTTGGCTAGCATCCTCTTTGCAATCGGGCGATCAGTTTATCAAAGGCGTTTACAAAAAGCATAAGAGCCGCTTGCATGCGACTCTTATGGATCGCTAAACAAACGGCTCTAGTTAAGCAGCCTCGGACTGGGGCTCGATGATGACGGCCTTGGGCAGATAAGTCAGACGGGGATCACCAGTTTGACTCAAAGCCCGCTCGTTGAGGCGGATCAGTTCTTGGTAGGTCGGGTCCGTCAGATCGAGTTTGCCAGCCAAGTGGTAGTTGTCCAACCCCTGAAGCATGCGCTCTTGGATCCGAACCAAGCCCGAGCGATGAGCTGCCCGCATCTTTTCATGCTTGAGTTGGGGCTCGTCCAGCTCGACGCCACCGTATTCGGCGTGATCTAGCCCAGCAACTTTGGCGCCCATCTGCGACTTGGGGGAATTGTAGTGCCACCACTCATCGAGATATGGCTGCATGCCCGCGCCGATCATGGCATTGTAGAGCATCCGCCGGTTGTCTCTGGCTTCGGTTTCCTGGGCGGTCAGCGGTCGAGCTAATCCGCTCTGTATGAAGTCGGCCATCTCTTGGCTGAGCTTGCCCTCGGCCAAGCTTTCAACTTCGCTGGGACGCAGAGCTCGGCCGCCCGCCAACCATTCGAAGTAGTCAAGCTGGGCTTCGATGCCACCGTGGTCGAACTGAGTGCCAAAGTTCAGGAACTCGGCCTGCCGGCGAACTAGTCCAATCTTTTCCATCTCGAGCAAATAGAGTTCGCGCAAGATGGGGTCGCTGGCTTCTTCCGCCGGGCTGGGATCCTTGGGAGCCTGCTCGCGCAGTTCCAACAAACGCAGATCGATATCCGCTACCCGCTGGTCGGCCTCAGCCGGCAGCCTGTAAATGGCCAAGTCAACAGAGCCCCCAGTGTTGTGTGGCGACGGCCTAGTCTGGTCCTGCGAAGGCAGCGACACATAGCGCTGGGTCTCAGCGCTCAAAGACTGTTCGTCCCAATCTGGGTGAATGGCCTTGAGGGCATTGAAGTAGTGGTCGTAGAGGGCCTGCTGAACATCTAGCGTCCGATAGCTATCCAGCACGATCAAGTGGTGGCCCTCCGGCAGCAGCTGCTGAGCGCTGCGGAGCCTGTCTGCCACTTCGGCGCGGGCGAACATCGTCACCAAGGCGCCTTCCAGCTGATTGTCAGGGTGGGCATAGGGTGAATTGCTGTGTTCGCCGTAGTAGACCGAACTGGTGAAGATGTCGTCACGATCGGTGAACGGTCCCAGCGGGACCAGCGGCTCGTGGTTTTCGTGAAGAGGAACTTCCTTCCAGCCGGACACTTTTTCGCCTTGATCGACCGGAATTGGTCGAAGTAGATCATCGCTGTAGATGTCAACCGAGCTCGCCTGAGCGAGCTCACCTTCCAGATGGTTACCAGAAAATCCGGTGCTCACGGTCGGCTCCTGTTCAGGGTTGTGGGAATGACTCATATTAACCTTCCTTTTGCATATTTGTAAAGCTTTAGCACTATTCTAACACCTTGGCCAGAGTTGGAGCTAAGCATTAGTGTTATAATATGGCTTAATGGCCGCCAGTTCTAAAGTCCCAGCCGTGACGCCGTTTTTTGAGGGGGTTTATGTCTTATTGTGCGCCTGGTTTTTGGGCGGTCTCTACTTTGATGCTTGGAGCCACACTCATCATCCCGAACTAGAGTCATTCATTAACGTACCGCACGGGGTTCTCTATTCCGGATTTATGGGTTTAGCGGCCCTGGTCTTTTTTACCGCTTGGCGCAATCACCGAGCTGGTTTTAGTTTTAAGCGCTGTATGCCAGCTGGCTACCAAACGGCCTTTTGGGCGACGATTTTGTTTTTAATCGCTGGAGCTGGCGATGCTATTTGGCACACCCTCTTTGGCATCGAACACCAGCTGGAAGCCGCCTTTAGCCCGACCCACATTGGTATCATGATTGGCCTGACCATATTGGTTAGCGCCCCGTTTATGTCGGCTTGGCGCCGGGGTATCGAACTTGATGTTGAACAGGCTCGTGCTTGGCCGGGCATCCTGGGTTTTACCTATCTGCTGTCGGCTTTTACGCTAGTGACCCAATGGGCTCACCCCTACGTCGAACAGGTTCTGACCGTGGCTCCGTTGGATGTTAACCAAGGCCAGGCCCTAGGTATTCTGGGTTTTATGTTGCAGGTTTCAATTTTGGTCGGGCTGGCCCTTCTAGTAATGCGGCGCGGCATTGCTCGCTCTGGCTTGTTTACGGTGGCTTTGACTTTAAACGCTTTGGTTTTGGCCTTGATGCGAGGTAGCTTTGAGGTGGTACCGGCAGCCTTACTGACTGGGCTAGCAGCCGATGTTCTATTGGAACGATGGCAAAGCAGCGGCCGCAGCATCTTAGGATTACGAATCTACGCGACTACTCTTGGCGCCGTTTTTGCGGCAACTTACTTCATAGTTATCTTTGCCACCAAATCCGTTTGGTGGAGCGTGCATATGTGGACCGGTGCTATTGTGGTTTCAGCTATTTTTGGGCTCTTAATTTCTTACTTAGTGGTGCCACCACCGAATTTTGGTGAGCCAGCCAAATGAGGTGGACCAAAGAATTACAACGAGAACTGCGGGGCCGAAAACAAGGAAAGGTATCATCTTCGGCTCGGACTTTGAAAAAGTACTCTCATGATGCCAGTATGTTTGAACTTCGACCGCAGTTAGTCGTTTTCCCCAAAAACGAACATGATATCTCGAAGGTCGTGAATTTTGTTCGGCAACGCAAGGCCGATCTGCCCTTTTTATCAATCACGGCCCGCAGCGGCGGCACCGATATGAGTGGTGGCGCCATCAATGATTCGATTATATTGGACGTCAACAAATACATGCACCACCTGGGCAAAATTGACGGTCATCACATCTCGACCCAACCAGGTGTTTTTTATCGCAAGTTCGAAAAACGCACTCTGGCCCACGGTCTGCTGATGCCATCCTACCCAGCCAGCCGCGAAATTTGCACAGTTGGCGGTATGGCGGCTAATAATGCCGGCGGCGAAAAGACTTTACGTTATGGCAAAACTATTGATTATATACGTCGACTTAAAGTCATATTGTCTGATGGTCAGTCCTACACTCTGAAGCCCCTGAATCAAGCGGAGCTAAATCAAAAGCTCCAACAGCGTGATTTCGAAGGTGAAGTTTACCACAAGGTTTATAAACTAATTGAAAAAAATTACGATCAAATTAAGGCTGCCAAACCTAAAGTTAGTAAAAATTCGACCGGCTACAACCTCTGGGATGTTTGGGATAAAGAGACTTTTGATCTGTCTAAACTGTTTGTAGGCTCGCAAGGAACTTTGGGTCTAATTACCGAAATTGAATTTGGCCTGGTTGAGGCCAAACCTTTCAGCGGCATGTTGATTATTTATTTGAAAGATCTAGAACCACTGGGTTCATTAATTACCACCACGCTTCCAACCAAACCCGATAGTTTCGAAGTCTTTGATGATCATTCTTTGATACTAGCCATCCGGTTCTTTTTCAGCTTTTGGAAAATCCTGGGAATTGCCGCCACCATCAAGCTGGCATTCCAATTTATCCCGGATCTGTGGATGCTGCGACGAGGAATACCTAAGTTGGTAGCGTTAGCCGAGTTCGAAGGCGATAGCGAAGATGAAGTTCGGGCCAAAGTGGTTGATCTGGAACAACGCTTACATCAAGCCGAATTAAATGTCTTAACCGAGCGAGCCGAAACGGCCGGCAAAGCCAAGCGTTACTGGCTAATTAGGCGAGAAAGTTTCAACTTATTGCGCCATAACGTCAAAGACAAGCACACCGCGCCCTTCATCGATGATTTAGTGGTGCCGCCAGCCAAATTACCAGAGTTTTTACCTAAACTTCAAAAACTGCTTGATGCTGCCGACATCGTCTACACCATCGCCGGCCATGTTGGTGACGGCAACTTTCACATAATCCCGCTAATGGACCTAGCCGATCCTCGCGAGCGGGCTAAAATTCCGGAGTTAATGAAACAAGTTAATCATTTGGTGCTAGGTTTCGGTGGATCCCTGTCGGGCGAGCACAACGATGGCCTGGTTCGAGGACCATTCTTGGAAGAAATGTATGGTCCCGAGATGATGAATATCTTCCGCGAGGCAAAAAAAATCTTTGATCCCGACGATATCTTCAATCCCCACAAAAAAGTTGATGCCAAGTGGGATTATTCCCTAGCCCACATTCGCCACGGATTTTAGCCAACCCAAGCCACAGATTGACCGAACCTGATTATGTACCCATAATATAAGCGCAAGCTTTATGAGGCGGAAAAAACTTATTAAATTGGTAAACAAGCTCCGTAGACCAAAGTTTTCCCGATCGACTGTCTTTGTTATTGCGGGCATTTTAGCGGTTGGTGGAATTTTTTGGGTCTTGTTTTCGCGCGGTAGTGGGCGCCCCGGACCACCGGCAGCCACTAGTGGTGCCGAAGTTGATGCCGCCAGTAATGAGGTCTTGGTGCGACTTACCCCAGCCGCGGCAGCCAGAGCCAAACATACTGGCAATCCCAATGACACCGGCAACGCTGGTTTGAACGCCGTCAATCGGAAACTAAAGGCCACCAAATTTAGCCGAGTGGCTAGCCCCTCTAAAAACTCCAATCCGGCTAGTCCATTATTTCGTTGGTATAAAATTACTCTAGCCAGCGATCCAACTAGCCCTGGCCGGACCTATAATGCCGGCGGTAACAGTAAGGACCGGGGCAAGCAAAGGTTTGTAATTGCCAAAAAGCAGCTTGAGGCCAGTGGCGCAATTGAGGTAGCTGAACCCAATTTTGTTAATCACGCCCAACTAATCCCCAACGATCCCTATTACAGTTCCAGTAGTTTATGGGGCACGCCCAGTGATTTATGGGGGCTTAAGAAAATTAATGCCGCTAGCGCCTGGGACCAAACCACTGGCTCAACTGGCATCGTGGTGGCCAGCATTGATACTGGTGTGGATCGCAATAACCCCGACTTGGCTAGCAATATGTGGGTTAATACCGCCGAAATCCCTGGTAACGGCATTGATGACGATGGTAACGGCTATGTTGACGATTATTACGGCTGGGACTTTATTAATAACGATGGCGACCCCATGGACGACCACGGCCACGGCACCCACACGGCCGGCACCATTGGTGCTGCTGGTAACAACGGTATTGGCGTCGTCGGCGTCAACTGGAGAAGCAAAATCATGGCCGTTAAAATTCTTGATGCAACTGGGAGTGGTTATGCTGACGTGATTGCAACGGGTATCCAGTATGCGGCCGACATGGGCGCCCGCGTGACCAACAATAGCTACGGTGGTGGTGGCACCTCCCAAATGATGGACGATGCCGTCAAGTACGAACACGACAAAGGCACTTTGTTCGTAGCGGCTGCTGGCAACTCCAACACCGATTCACTGGACTTTAACCCAGCCAGCGCCGATTATGCTGTAGCCGTAGCCGCCAGTGGTGCCAACGACCAAAAGGCTGGTTTTTCCAACAAGGGAGCCAAGATCGACGTGGCAGCCCCAGGTGGTGATGCGGCGGCCTGGGGCGGCACCGATGACTTTATATTGTCCACGCGATCGTCTCAGTCTGGTAGCGTTTTCCCGCCACTAGCCAGTGACCCTAGCGGTAATTACGCCATTGCTCGTGGTACTTCCATGGCCTCACCCCACGTGGCAGGACAAGCAGCCCTGCTGCTAGCTAAGAATCCGGCTCTAAATGTTGATGAACTTAAGCAAATTATCCGCCAGGGGGCTGACGACATCGGCACGGCGGGCAAGGATGATTCGTTCGGTTATGGCCGCATTAACGCCGCCGGCTCCATGGCGCTGGCAACCACCCACCCACTGACTCCGATTATTGCCACCCCTTCTAGCCGGGCCACTATTTTTGGCAGCGCTGCCACCATCACAGGATCTGTCGGGGGTAGCGGCTTTAGTAACTACAAAATCGAATACGGCTTAGGTCGTGAACCATCCTCCTGGTCTACGCTTGTGACCTCGACTACCCAGCCGACCGCTACAACCACGCTAGCCACTTTTGATAGTACCCATATACCAGATGGCGCCTATACTTTTCGACTGGCAGCCACAAACTCGGCTGGCAAAATTGATTATGCCCAAATTTTTGATGTCACGATTGATAACTTTGATATTGCGATTGATTCGCCCTTTACCTTGGTAAAACCAGCCACGGTGGCGCCAATAACCGGTACGGCTGTAACCAAAAACGGTTTGCAATTTGCCAACTATAAACTCGAATGGGCTCCAGTTAGCAATCCAACTGCCTGGTCCATTAGCGGCATTACTTTAACCAATAGTGGTACCCTAGCTGTTACCAATGGCCAGCTCGGGACCTGGAATACCTCGACGCTTGTGCTAGGGCAAAAATATCTGCTCAGGCTAACTGTTAATGCTAGCAACGGAGCTACAACCAGTACAGTCAGCCAACTGGACACCGATAATGATGTGGTTGTCGGTTGGCCCAAAGCGCTGCCGGCATCGCCCGACTGTGCCAACTGTATTTCGACTGTTACTTATAGTGATGTCGATGGCGATGGGGTGCTGGATGTAGTTGTTACCAGTTCGAGTAATAAACTTTACGCCTTTCACCGTGATGGCACCAGCTTGCCCGGGTTCCCGATAACTATCGGACCGGACTACAATTATACTACCCAAGCGCCGTCAATTGTTGATATCGATGGTGATGGCAAACCAGAAATAATTACCACTGAAACCAACTTCGATCAAGACATTTGCTACCCCTGCGCTGTGACCCGAGTCTATAAAAATGACGGCACGGCCTATCCTGGTTTTACGCCTTACGTTAGGATTGCCGATGCTGATCTTAGCGATATGACGCCAGTGGTGGCAGATCTTGATGGTGACGGTAAAAAGGAACTCATCTCTTTCACAACTCTTGACGGTTACAACTATATCTACGCCAAGCACCTTGATGGCACTTCCGCTCCTGGGTTCCCCAAGGTTCTGCCATTTAGTACTCCCGACGTTCCCATCAGTTCGCCCCGGCCAACAGTGGTTGACCTGGATGGTGATGGTAAGCCCGAAATAATCTTTGGCTTCAAAGGCCAGTTATATGCCTTTGATAATACTGGCACTGTACTACCCGGTTGGCCTTTTACCCCGCCGCTGTTTAACGGCCAAGCCATGCAGTTTTACTCCGCAGTCGCAATCGGTGATTTAAATAGTGATGGTGTAAAAGATGTGGTTGCGGTCGGCCAATCAAATTCCAACAGTACTTATTTGGCTGCGGTTTACGCTGTTAAAAAAGACGGTACTTTGATACCTGGTTGGCCGCCAGCCCTTGCAATTAACCACAACCTCATCAATCAATCCCAGCCTGTCCAAACCTCTCCGATCGTCTTTGACTATAATGGCGACGGTAAGGACGATGTAGCAGTTGGCTTGCGCAATGTCAGTATCATTAATGGTGCCGGACAACTCTACCCCATCACCACGGATCTACAATCCAGACCTAACGTCTCGGTGGCTGGTGTTGGTACTAGTGGTAAGGTGGTCTTTGCTGCACCTTACCAAGGCATTATCAATGTCGGTGATTTATCGAGCGTCCTATGGCAGCGATCCTTTATTGATTCCGCCAATGGTGCCATCATTAACGACTTTGAAGCGCCGTTAGCAGTCAACGACCTGGATAACAACGGCAAAGTAGAGTTAGGCGTCGGCGACTGGCAGCCTGATGGGTATGGAGTGCCCAGGAATTTGCATCTATTCATGTGGGAGATTCCTGGTGTATCGAGCACCAGCAACTCTTGGAACATGTTTGGTCACGATTACCTCAACACCGGCAACGCCAAAGGTCCCAACTTTACCTCTAGCGGGGGCGGGGGTGGTCCGGCTGACATTAATCATGACGGTATTGTAAACATTCTTGATCTTTCGATCTTTGCGGCGAATTATGGCCGGACTGGTGCGACTGCTGCTCAAGGCGATTTGAACGGTGATGGCGTTGTGAATATTCTCGATCTTTCGATACTGGCAGCCAAATGGGGAACTAGCGGATAGAGCTTATGTTAAAATGATGTTAGGATTTAATCAAAAGGCTTAGTCATGGCAAAAAATATTTCGCAAAAAGAGTTTTATAGCGTCCTTGGTTCAATCGGGGTTGTCTTAGCTCTGGTGTTGGTGGTTGGCGCCGGATTCGCTCGCTTGGGTTATAACTTCGCTACTTCCAGAGTCCGCTCACAGTTGGTCCAAGAAAAAATTACCTTCCCAGCGGCAGGCAGTGCCGGTTTAAGTGCCAGTGAATTCCCTGGTTTGCAACGCTACGGTGGCCAGGCCGTTGATACCGGACCCAAGGCCAAAGCCTACGCCGATGAATTCATTTGGGAACACATGATGAAAGCTAGCGGCGGTAAAACCTATGCCGAGGTTTCCTCGGCCGCTCAAGCCGCCCCGACCGATGCCAAACTGGCTGCCTTAAAAAACGTCCTCTTCCAAGGTGATATGCTCCGCTCCAGCTTACTAACAGCCTATGCCTTCTCCGTCTTTGGAATGGTTTCGGCCTATGCCGCCTGTGTGGCTTTGATTGGAGCCGGCGTCATGCTGCTACTGGCATTGCTGGCCTTCGTTAAAGCCAGAGCGTGAAGCGGATCGTAATTGTTGGGGGTGGCTTTGGGGGTGTGCGGGCCGCTATTAATCTGGCTGGCCAGGCCGACTACAGCGTTAAGTTAATCTCTAAAAACAACTACTTCGAATACCACCCGGCTCTGTATCGCGCAGCCACCGGCCGATCGCCGTTTGAATCAGCTATTTCTCTAGCCGACTTTTTTGAGTCAGACCAAAACATCGAGGTAGTTTGTGATGAGGTCACTGAACTAGATATTTCGGGCCAAAAAGTTATCGGCGCCAGTGGTTCGGTCTACCCCTACGATGAGATGATTTTGGCTCTGGGTAGCGTAACTAACTATATGGGTATCAAAGGTTTAGCTGAATATTCATACGGCATTAAGAGTATTCAAGAGGCCTTAGAATTTAAACGCAAGCTTCATGAAGATTTAGTCAGTGGCCAAAGGGCCGAGCATAATTATGTTGTTATCGGCGGCGGACCGACGGGGGTTGAACTGGCTGGTGAACTCTCGGCCTACATCAAGCATATTCGCAAGTCCCATCACTTAAACAAAGCCTATGCCATCGATGTGATTGAAGCTGGCCCCAGACTGTTGCCGGCATTACCCGAAGCCTATGCCCGCCGAGTAAGTGCCCACTTGAAACACTTGGGAATCGACGTACATCTAAATACTCGGGTCATGAGCGAGGAAGTTGATCAACTCGACTTGCCCCGCGGGCACATCAGCTCGCACATCGTGGCTTGGACAGCCGGTGTTACTAATAATCCGTTTTTCGCTTCTCAAGGCCAAACCTTTAAATTTGGTAAGGGTGGGCGGGTGGCAGTCGATGAGCATTTGATGGCGCTGCCCCACGTTTACGTCATCGGCGATAACGCCGATACGCCCTACTGCGGGATAGCCCAAACTGCCCTCCACGATGCCAATTATGTGACCGAACTCATAACTAAGGGCCATACGCAGCCTTACCAAGCCAAAAAACCGATCAGCGCCATACCGGTCGGGCCAAATTGGGCGGCTGTTCAATGGGGTAAACTCAGCATCTACGGTTACCTAGGGTGGGTTTTACGGCGATTAGCCGATCTTAGACTATTTTTGCAATTCATGCCGATGGGCAAAGCTTTTCGGACTTGGGAATCCGGTTTTGAAGAAACCGAGGTCTGCCCAATTTGTGCTCAAGCGATTTAAAAAAGTTTGTGCGCAGCCACGTTAGCGGCTGCGCACAGTTGGGGCCTAGTCCCATTCAGCTGGACCCCACGGCCTGTAGATCTGTCGACAATGTGGCGAACCACGTCGATTCGGGACGTTCCCAGTAACCCAGCCAACAAAGGGCAAGCCATAGGTGCAGCTGAGAGTTCTGGCGGCTTCCTTGCTTCCCTCCAGAACACCAGGACCAAAGAATGCTGCCAAGTACTTGAACTCGACCACGCAAATCGTTGGAATCGGCTGTCCGTACAAGTTGACGTGTTGGCGCATCCAAGCATCAACCCTTTCGCCACAGCTGCCGCACTCACCCACCGGATCGACGATGTTCGTCATGATGATGGCGGCCTCGATGTACGAAGCCAGCCGCGCTTTTTGATTCATAGCTGACCCCCTCTACTTGTCGAGTACCCCACGATTTCCTCACCGAGTGGTGATTGGCGAATCATAGGATTATATATACAATTTGTCAAGCATTTAACCTCATATATTATTCGCCATCCGCCATAATTTCTGTTATAATTTGTTTTCGTGCGGCGGGTGTAGCTCAGTAGGTTAGAGCGACTGGTTGTGGTCCAGTAGGTCGTGGGTTCGAGCCCCATCACTCGCCCCAAAAAATGCTGGTGACCCAGTGTCATCGGCATTTTTTGATGTAAAGAAGGGGGCGAGAAGTTTATCCGCCGGCTGGCGGGAGCCCCATCACTCGCCCCAAATTTATAAGTACTAAAATTCGCCTATGAAGCTAATCTCCGGCTCCAGGTTATAACCGCTATCCCGCTTCACTTCACTTTGGACGATCGAGATTAATTTGCGAACATCAGCGGCTGTGGCATTGGCTTTATTGACTATGTAATTGGTGTGTTTACTAGAGACTGCGGCCCCACCGATTTGTTTGTTCTTAAGTCCGGCCTTATCAATTAACCGCCCGGCCCCTACGCCTTCGATTTTTTTGAAAACTGAACCGCATGACGGATATTCGCTTAGTTGAGGCTGTTTTTTGCTTCGCCAAGCTAAGTTGGCTATAACCCGTTCTTCGATTTGTGTGGAGGGTTTTGAGTCCAGGGCAAAAGTTACATCAAGCACCGCGATTTCTTGGTGGTGAAGAATGCTGTCATCATACCCAAACTGAAAGAAATCGTTGCCGACTGTATGGACTTCGCCTGTTCGGTCAAGAATATCAGCAGATTTAATAAACTGACCAATAAAGATAGTGCTCTTGCGGTCAGGCGCCAGAAAATGAAGATTTTGCCAAATTGCCCCACCAACGCTACTCGGAATTCCCGCAAAATGTTCCAAACCGGAAAGTCCTTTTTTAACCGATTCCGTTATCAAATCGGTTATAACGCAGCCGCTTTCGGCAATCAGCAAGTTATCATCAAAATGAAAAGACTTAGCCTGATTGTGAATAACCAGCCCACGAAAGCCTTTATCTCCAACCAGGATGTTAGCTCCCGTTCCGAGGATAAAATACGGCATATTTTCATTGCGAGCGGATGAAACGGCTTCAGCCAACTCAGATTTCGAATTTGCGGTGATGAAATAGTCAGCTGGCCCACCAATTTGATAAGTCGTAAAGGGGGCTATAGGAACATCTTTACCTAGGTTTCTAAATTCGAGCACTGAAATCATTTTAACTCAAGAACGATTACGTGTTGGACCAGATTGACTAAGTTGGCTACATATGGTAAGGTTGCGGCGTTCATCCCCTGCTCTGGAGGAATAATGTCCGATCAAAAGGTTACGCTTCCTGATCGCGATGAAATGCTCGAGCGATTGCTGAGTGTCTCAGACGACAGTGCACGAGTCGAGCGTCTCTACCCAGTCGTTCTCGGGTGGGCCGGACGAGAGTTCAATGGACAGGAGATCGCATTTGCCCTGGGTCTGGCATGCTCCGGGTTTCTCAACCCATTCGGCATCACTCCAATGAGACGGGTAAAAAAGCTGGGGGTTAAGAAATACTTGCGAGTGCTCATCGATGATCAAAAGGTGCTCAAAGAAGCTCTCAGCATGATCGATGGGAGAGCTCCCTCACACTGGAAGCCGATTAAGGGGTAGCCCGCTGACTTTAGTAGACGCCATGTCGATCTATGAGGTCGGCGGGCGTTTGCTTATTAATTCAACGGATTCTTAGCGGCTTTGCGTTTGAATATGACAAGTTTATAACCATCCGGATCCAATATCACGAATTCGCGGTTACCCCAGGGCTGGTCGGCCGGTTCGGTGGCCGGTTTGATACCGGCATCGGCCAGCTCCTTATAAGTTGCATCAACGTCATCAACATTAAAGTAGAGGAAGACTCCGGCGCCCTTGTCGCCCTTATCAGCCTCGTCACGAAATTCGGCGTAATCTTCGGGACCAGCTTTGACTAAGTCGATGCGATACCAGTTGAGGTAGATGACGATGCGATTATCGGTGCGTTCCTTAATTTGTAACCCAAGCTTAGTGTAAAAGTCCGCCGTCTTATCCAGATCACTAACGTAGTAGGAATAGCCGGATGCGCCTTTGAGTTTCATGATTTCCTCCTTAAAGATCCAGGGTTACGCTGATCGGGCAATGGTCGGATCCCATAATGTCGGGGTGGATATCGGCTTCTATCACTTTGTCTTTGAGTTGTTTGGAAGCCATAAAGTAATCGATCCGCCAGCCGACATTACGTTCACGGGCACCACCCCAGGCGCTCCACCAGGTGTAGAAACCGTTGCCCTGTGTAAAGAGCCGAAAGGTATCAATAAAGCCCGCTGCTTCAAACTTGTCAAAACCCTCACGCTCCTCAGCCGTAAAGCCTTTTTTGCCCTCGTTTTCCTTGGGTCTAGCTAAGTCATCGGGGGTATGAGCGACGTTCAGGTCACCGCAAAAAACCACCGGCTTGGTTTTTTCGAGCTCTTGGCAGTAGGCCAAAAAGGCTGGGTCCCAATGCTCATGGCGCAGGGGGATTCGACTCAAATCGTCCTTGGCATTCGGGGTGTAGACGGTGACGACGTAAAATTTATCAAATTCGGCCGCGATTACTCGACCTTCACCGGCCGCATCACGGGTCTCATGATCGACAAAGTTGTATTTGCTAGCAAAACCTTCGGGGAATCCATTGGTAACTTTGAGGGGCTTGGTTTTAGAAAAGATAGCGGTGCCAGAATAACCGGGTTTGGCGGCTGAGTTCCAGTATTGCTCATAACCAGGGGTTTCAACTTCAACCGCATCCTTGCCAACCTTTGTTTCCTGCAAGCATAAAATATCAGGTTGGTGACGGGCAAAGAACTCGGTCAGCGATTCTTTGCGAATAACCGCTCTTATACCATTAACGTTCCAAGAATATAGCTTTACTTGAGTCATAATTAGTAGTTTAGCACTGGGTTAGGTCAAAAAGTAGGCACATCACACTAAAAGACTTATAGACAAAGATGATCTTGTATGTTATAGTTAATTCTTGTATAGCAACTTTGGGTGAATACCGAGTATATCTACTAGATCTCGCCGTTCATCAGCTAGATCTAATAGAAAGGTATTCATGAGCAAAAGTTCATTCGCTAAACCCGTTAGCCAGCGGGGCAACAAGGTTTTTCGCAACTCCCGCCATGGCGGCAACAACCGGCCTCAACGCGCCGGACAATATATTGACCCCCAACGCTTTATCAACCAAGCCGCCCAGCCGGCCGACCAAGCGGAGTTTGTGCCCACCCACACCTTTAATGACTTTGGTTTAATGCCAGAGCTTGAGCGCACCATTGCCGAACGCGGTTTTAGCATCCCAACCCCAATTCAAGACGGTGCCATCAAACCGGCGCTAGCCGGGCGCGATATTATTGGCATTGCCAACACCGGTACCGGCAAAACGGCGGCCTTTGTGTTGCCAATTATCCAGGCCCTCAAGCATCAACCGAACCAAACCGCTTTGATTATTGCGCCAACCCGTGAACTAGCCATTCAAATCGATGAGGAATTTAGGGCCTTTGCTCGGGGACTCAGGCTCTATTCGGCCTTGATAGTTGGTGGTGCAGGTATCAATCGGCAAGTTAGCCAATTGAGGCAGGGGCCGCAAGTCGTGGTTGGTACGCCCGGCCGCTTAAAGGATCTCTACAATCAGCACGCCCTAAAGCTGGGTAGCGTGGGCATCTTGGTGCTGGATGAAGCCGATAGGATGCTCGATATGGGCTTTATCCATGATATTCGATTCTTGCTGGACCGCTTGCCAGCCAAACGGCAGTCGTATTGCTTTAGCGCTACTATTCCAGCCGACATCCGCCGTTTGATCGATCAGATGCTGGTTGATCCAGTGGTTATTTCGGTTCGCACCAGCGAAACAAGTGACCACGTGGAGCAAAATATTATTCGGGCTGGGTCTAAGGACGAAAAGATTCGGATTCTACAAGGCCTTTTGGCCCAACCAGATTTCGATAAAGTCTTGATATTTGGCCAAACCAAATGGAGCGTTCAACGTCTAGCTGATAATCTGGCCGGGCAGGGCTTTAAGGCTGAAGCCATTCACGGTAATAAATCTCAGCCTCAGCGCCAACGAGCCTTACAGGCCTTTAAGGATGGTCGCACCTCTATCTTAGTGGCAACGGATGTGGCCGCGCGGGGGCTCGATATCCCACAAGTCAGCCACGTTATCAACTTCGATCAACCAACCACCTATGAGGACTACATTCATCGCATCGGCCGGACTGGCCGAGCTGGCCACCGCGGCCATGCCCTAACCTTTGTGGCTGGGCCAGCTAGCTAAAATAGCTTTATGTATTGACAAATAAATAATTAGTGGGATAGTGGAGTTATGAGACTGCATAAGCGGTTTCAAGTTCTCATCAATGACTGGAGCAAGCAATGACAATCTCGTTGCTCGTGCACGACCCACTACTCCACGATCGGGATTGGCTAGATCGACGCACCGTCTTCGACGTGCGTGAAATGCCAGTTACTGAAGCTGCTGGACTGGGCTTCGGGATCAATTGCTTGGTTCAGAGACTCCACGACAGCAGGGTCTACCGACTGGCGGATTTCCGGCGCGAGAAAGATCACACCATTGTACTGCTTGAGCTTGGTCAATCTGGGCTCGGGCGGTGGGTGAGTATCTCCGAGCTAACCAGGTTCTACCGAGTCATTCCAGGCCGAGCGGTTCTTCCGATGGTGCAAGCAACCAGACACGAATCGAACTAACGGCGCCGAAAACAAAAACGAGAACGCTTAAGGGCGAGGACAATCAAGTCCTCGCCCTGTTTCGTTGTTTGGCCTGCCGGCTGATTATGACTCGGGGTGATTAGAACTCGAGCGCAGTCACCACCTTCGATTCGCTCAGTGCGGCATCGATGTCACTCAAAACGACTGAAGTGAATCGATGAGCGGTCGCCGGGCTTGACCTGACTTCCTCGCGTCGATGGGCCTCAGCCCGGCGCTCCTCAGGAGACATTTGCCAGATTGGCTTGCGATTTCGGTCCTGCCACATAGGGCACCTCCAACTCACTAGAGTCAGACGTTGAACTTTGAAGCAACTTACTGGCTATTCTTTTTCCCCACTCAAAGTGCTCATCGCTAGCTTACGCCTAACATAATTGTTTGACAATACAAAAAACCCGCCGGATTTGACGGGTGTTTTTGTGAGAGTTGTTTAGTCTTAACGCACTATTTCTTTTAGACGTTTGCCAGCCCGAAAGCGAGGCATTGGCATCTCCGGAATGCGAATTTCGCCCCCAGTCTGCGGATTAACACCTCGGCGTGCGGCCCGTTTGCCTAAATCAAAGGTACCAAAACCAGTAATGGAGACCTTTTCGCCACCCTTGATAGTCCGGCTAATAATGCCTGTTAACTTGGCGACCACATCCTCTACCTGACGCTTAGTCATACCAGTTTCGCGTGAGAGGTTATCAATCAATTCGTGCTTTGTCATAGCTTTATTGTGCTCCTATTACGATTTTGTAGTGTAATCCCGAGCTGGTTTTAATACAAGCCTTGAAAATACATAAAAAACTGCTATCTCAGGCCGATTCTAGCCGAATGCACAAATATCCAAGCTCTTATTTGGCGAACTCGGTGGCTCTAGTTTCACGGATGACATTGACTTTGATGGTACCAGGATACTTCAGAGTGGCTTCGATCTTGGTGGCGATGTCGCGAGCTAGTTTGATAGCTTGGAGATCGTCGATTTCCTCAGGGGTCACGATAATGCGGATTTCGCGCCCAGCCGAAACGGCATAGCTTTTGTTGATGCCAGGGAAGGTATTGGCCAAGTTTTCCAGCTCCGTCATACGCTTGGCATAGTTTTCGAGCGTATCGCCGCGGGCACCGGGGCGACCAGCCGAAATGGCATCAACCACCCGGACAATCATGGCCTCGGGCGTAGTGGCATCGATATCATCATGGTGGGCCTCGGCGGCGTGGGCAATAACTTCATCCATTCCGTATTTGCGGATCATGGTGCCAGAGATGTGGTGATGCTTGCCTTCAATTTCATGCGTCAAAGCCTTGCCGATATCGTGCAACAGGGCGGCTGTTTTGGTTATACGCACATCGGCTCCAACTTCTGTGGCAATAATGCCAGCCAGTTGCGACATCTCGATAGAATGTTGCAGGACATTTTGGCTAAACGAAGTTCTAAATTTGAGCTGACCGAGTAATTGAACTAGTTCTGGCGGTACACCGACTACACCGGTTTCCTTCAAAGCCTTTTCGCCGGCCTCTTTGACTATCTTATCGACTTCGGCTTCGGCCTTTTGAACGACTTCTTCGATCCGAGCCGGATGGATCCGCCCATCTTGGAGCAATTTTTCCAGCGCAATGCGCGCAACTTGGCGGCGCAGCGGATCAAAGCTAGAAAGAATAATGGCACCGGGCGTTTCATCGATGATGACATCAACGCCAGTGGCTCGCTCAAAGGCCTGAATGTTGCGGCCCTCTTTGCCAATAACGCGGCCCTTCATTTCCTCGCTGGGAAGTTCCACGGCCGTCACCGTCCGCTCCGAAGTCAGATCACCAGCAATGCGCTCCATGGCGGTGGTCACGATGACCCGAGCGTTATCATCGGCTTCAGCCTGTGCTTCGCCTCTTAATTTATCGACCAAGCCAACCAAGTCGGCCTTGATATCGCGCTCCGTCATCTGCATCAACTTGTCTCTAGCCTCTTCGCGCTTGAGTTTGGCAATTTTTTCCAAATTCTCCTGCTGTTTAGTCCGAATCGTCCGGATCTCATCTTTGAGTTCCTCGATGTCGGTTTCGCGTTGGCGCAAGCCTTCGGCCCGGCGGTCGAGTTCCTCCAGCTTTTTATCTAACGTGGTTTCGCGCGAGCTCAACCGATTTTCAGTTTCGATCAATTGCTTGCGACGTTCGCTTTCTTCCCGCTTGGCGGCTTCGGCAATTTTAATAGCATCGGTCTTGGCCTCGAGGGTGGTTTCTTTGGCTTTGGCCTGAGCTTCGTCTAGAATTTTTTTGGCTTTGCTATCAGCCGTATTGCTTTTGTTTTTATTGATAGCGATATTCGTAGCGTAGCCGGTTGCTCCACCAGCAGCCAGCGCCGCTACCACAAATAGGGGTAGCATATATTAACCTGCTTTCCGTTCCGAAATAGACCGCCATTAGGGGAATGATTGAGATAAAGTTGAAATACCGTAGTTGAACAGCCAAATGATACTAACAGCGGACCGATAAGGAATTAATCAACGTGTGACTGTAGCTCTAGTTTACGTCCAAACTTTCAAGTGGGTCAATCGTCTTTTTGGGCTGTTGATTCCGGCGACGGCCTAAACTCAGTTTGGATTTTAAAAAGTAGTTCTTCAAGATGAATTGGAATTGGGCTAAATTCATAATCGGCATTATCAGACGTTGCTAGACGGTGTTCGGCGGCAAGGATTTGGCCGCTTGGACTGATCAAATAGGCATCGATCCAATCACCAGCGCCTTCTGCATCGGAATCGCTATAGACACTAAACTCTAATGCATCGATTAAATCTGGGGAGACCGCTTGACGTTTTTCTACGGAGCAGGGTTGACCCAGCCGATTACTAAATTCGGCGATAGTACCTGGGTATTTGGTATATTCCCTTAGTTTTGGGTCTTCATAGATAGCTTCAGCTACCCCTGGTTCATCATTCCCAACAAGAGGGCGAGTTTGCTGGGTTGATAGCAATTCTTGGTTTTGACGATAAAACTCCCGACCAACCTGCTGCCAGGCAGATGATCTCCTTTCATCTCCAGGATTTTCTGCTTCCGGACTCATGATTTAATTATCCGGAAGTTCCGATTTTTTGTCGAGCGAAAATAGGTGCATTGAACTCACTTCCTCGGCTTTGTAATATTCGCCTCGGCGCCGTAGGCTGGCATAACGTAATCGCCTGGTTTGGCTGATTTGAGTTTGGTGAAACCAGCCGTAATCCAATTCTTCCCAGTTGATCCGACGATCGGAAGGTTTTGCGAATAAGCCATGGTGTTAGCAACACTTAGGCCGATGCGAAGGCTGGTGAATGACCCGGGGCCTTCGAAAACTATGATGCCGCTGAGGTCATCAATGCTGGCCTGGTTTTGTTTAATGATCTCTAGAATGTGCGTCAGTAATCCTTCGGATAATTCGCGGCCCGATTGCCAAATTTCGCCAGTGATTTTTTGGCCAGTTTCATCAAGCAAACCAATTTCGCATTCCATACCGGCCGTTTTGAGAATTAAGATCATGCCTTCAAGTCCTTGATGATTTTGGCATAGCGGCCACTGCCAGAAAAAGTAATTTCGCGATCGGTTTCGCTGAGCGCAATTAGGCTGACGCTGAGCCGATCTTTTGGCAGATTGGCTCCAACATGTCCGGCCCATTCGATCATGACAATTTTAGATTCATCACCCGCAGCTTCGGCCAGTTCTTGGGCAGTGATGTCATCTGGTTCCAATCGGTAGAAATCATAGTGCTGTAACTCGCGACCATGGGACAATTGATAAACGCGGCTAATAGTAAAGGTTGGACTGACGATATCACCGTCATACCCCAAACCTTTCGCAATGCCCTGAGCCATGGTGGTTTTGCCACCGCCCAGATCACTAGCTAACTCAATAACCTCACCGCCCTGAAGGCGGGCGCCGAGCTTCTCGCCAAGTGCGATAGTTTCGCTTGGCCCGTGTGTAGTGGTTTTGTAAGTCGTAGCGGAATTCATAGATTGCGTACCCAATAGTAAGGGTAGCCAGCCCAATGATCAACCACCGACTGGCCAACCCGGCAGTGTGTTGGTCGGCCAACAGCCCAGCGACCTTGGGAGCTTTGGTGGCTTTAACGGCCTTAACTTTGGAAGCCGCCGATCTCGAACTAGCCGCTCGCCGACTGGAAGTTCGAGCTGAGCTAGAGGCCGAAGCCAAGGTGGCATTGGGCACGGCCGCGTAAATGTTAGCAGCACCAGGCGTAAGTGCGGTGCTCCAGCGCCAATCATCGCCAAATCTTGAAAAGCTCAGGCCGGTCAATGAACCATCATAAACATCAGTTTGGTCAACCACACCGCCACTCGCATCGAGCAATTCGGCTGCCCCGCCAGTATTGGTTAGACTCAAGTGGGTTTGGGTCGAATAGAGCGCTATATATCCGCCGACCGCCAAACTGCCACTGGGGATAGTGTAGGTGTCATGAAAATCTGCCCCGGTTTTGAGGACGTAGCCCGTTAAATCAATTGGACTAGGGGTGGGATTATAGAGCTCAATGAATTCATCGTGCAGGTCTGTCAAAGGTGCGGCTGGATCGATGAAGAGCTCATTGATTTTGGGTTGGCCCAGAACCGAGCTAGGCGAGCTGGCTGGGGTCGAGCCAGTATCGGTTGATGATCCCGGGTTTGTAACCGGTGTTGTTATTGGATCGCCCGGGACTTCGATAGCACTAACAGTTGACTGTGGCTCGGGGTTTTGCCGAATGGCGAAATCAGCCTGGTTGTTATCACTATCAATCCCATTTCCGCCGCTGGGGTTGGCCTCACCCGGCTGGCGTTCCAAACTTTGGCCAGCCGCCGGGGCTGCCGCTGGCGATCCTTCAAATTCAACAGCCGTCCCCCAACCGAGAACGTCGATAACTTGTCCGGTGCCATCGACGATCCTAACTGAACCACCGCTTTGGGCCATCCCGGACGAAAAAGCCGCATCGGCACTGGCGAGATAAGTTGTGGCCGCAATTAGATAATAGCCGTTGGCTGCAATCGAGCCGTGAAGCCCGCTGCTGGTCCGATTAGTCCAACTGCTGGTGGCTCCAGCTGGACGATATTGCAACTGCCAGCCTTCAACCGAGATGGCTTGATTGGTCGGATTGTAGAGTTCAATAAATTCTTGGCTAGCGCTGGCGGACGAGCCAGTTTGAAGTTCGCTAATAACAATGTGATTGGTCGCTTCAGCCCGCACAAACTGGCTAATGCTCAGGCAAACAATTACGGCGGCCGAAAGGGCACTGATACGTTTCATAAAATCCCCCTTACCTATTTGTACCCTCAATTCAACATTAGCCAAACAGAAACCGAACGTCAAGACCTTGTTTTTTAAATCCCTCTGGGCTAGAATCAGGCCACTTCGCACCTACCTTACCGCAGGAGTTTTTAATGCAACTCAGCCGGACCCAGAATCTGGTTTTGTTTTTGATCAAAGACTCACAGATGGATGAGCTGGAAATCCCGCCTATGCCATTTGCCACCTTCGCCCATCAGAGACTTGGCTTGGACCTAGTGGACGTAAATAGGTCGATTGACTACCTAGTCGAGGTCGATCTAATCCAAGGTGTGCCAAACGGCAGACACTCTTGGTACCGACTAACATCCGGGGGTCGACACCGTCTTGGGATCTACACCTTGATGCCGGATTTAGTTTTCCCTCCACCAAAGCCAGAGCCTGCCAAAGCCGAACCCGCCGCCCCGCGCAAGCCTTCGACCTGGCCGAATTCGTTCGAAACACGGGTCCGGAACGAGCAGAAGCAAAAGGATATCGCCGAATTCCTGGCGAGCTGCCCAGGCCACCAGTTTGTGCCCGAAGGTGACGTGCTGGTCAAAGAACTCGAACCGCTCGTCGATATCCCGGCCGACGACTTGCGTTACCGATTGTCGGAAATGCAGCGGCAAGGCAGAATCAAAATCGAGTTCGATGGCAGCGGCTGCTGGACCAGAGTGACCCTGCTTGATCAAGTGGTTGTCGAGTAAGACGACTCTTGCGACCTCGTCGTCAGACGGGGTCGTTACATTTTCAATCCGGGATTACCCTTATGCTATAATTTCGGTATATGCAGATCGCGGATAAGGAGCTCAAGAAACTGCTGCTGGCTTCCGATAAGGTCAAGCCGGTCTCGCTCAAAGACGCCGAAAAATTCACCGAAGAATCGGGCGAAACCCTGCTTCAAACCGTCTTGAAGCGCAAAATTATTAGCGAAAAAGACTTGGTAAAGCTCTATGCCACTAGCATCGATGTACCGTTCGTGGATCTGGCCAACGTCAAGCTGCCCAAAAGCACTCTGACCAAAATCCCTGAACGGATTGCCCGCAAATATCAGGTCGTCTTGTTTGGCGATAAAAAGGGTGAGCTGGATTTGGCCATGGCCGACCCGGAAGATTTCCAAGCCATTGATTTCATCGAAAAGCAGCTCGGTCACCCCGTCAAAGTGCACGCCGCCGCTAGCTCCGACATTTTGGCCTTGATCGATCAGTACAAGGGCAACATCGATAGCGAAATTACCAAAGCCATTCACGATTCATCGGAAGAGGAAAGCAAGGATCAAGAGGTTAGTGCCAAGGATTTAGCCGAGGATGCGCCAATTGCCAAAACCGTGAACATCATTTTGGAATACGGCATCAAAGCTCGGGCCTCGGATGTTCACATCGAACCGCGCGAAAATTTGGTCCAAGTCCGCTACCGCATCGATGGGGTTTTGCAAGAAAGTATGACCCTTCCCAAACCGATTTTGAACGCCGTGGTTTCTCGTATCAAAATTCTAGCTAACCTTAAAATTGACGAACATCGTATCCCCCAGGATGGTCGTTTCAAATTTTCCTTGGGTTCCAAATCAGTGGCCCTTAGAGTTTCGACCCTACCGGTAATGGATGGCGAAAAAGTCGTCATGCGCTTGCTCGATGAATCAACCAAGGCCCAAACGCTGGAAGAATTAGGCTTCGAGGGGCGATCGCTGGAAGTCATTAACCGCAACCTGAAGAAACCCCATGGCATGACCCTAGTGACCGGCCCGACCGGTTCGGGTAAATCGACGACGCTGTATAGTATTTTGAGCTTGCTTAATACACCTGGCATCAACATTTCAACGGTCGAAGATCCGGTGGAATATCGCATCCAAGGCGTTAATCAAACCCAAGTTAACCCCAAAGCCGGCATGACTTTTGCCAATGGGCTTAGAGCCCTGCTGCGCCAAGACCCCAATATCATCATGGTCGGCGAGATTCGCGATAAAGAAACAGCCGATTTGGCGGTGCAGGCTGCCCTAACCGGCCACATTGTGCTCTCAACCCTGCACACCAACAATGCCGCCACCACCCTGCCGCGCTTGCTCGATATGGGGATTGAACCATTCCTAATCGCCTCCACCGTTAACACCGTTATTGGCCAGCGTCTGGTGCGCCGGTTGTGTAATGTTTGTCGCGTTCAGTATTTGCCCTCGGCCGAGGAGATGACCGATATCCGCAAGACTTTTCAGGTCGATCAAGCTCTGGCCGCGGCCGTCTTACCCCAGGCAGCGCCGGCGGCACCGGAACCAAAACCGGCAACCGTAGAACCTGCCAAAGCCGGTATGAATGAGCGAGTCGTAAAACCCTTACATAAAATCACCAAAGACGATTCAATTCTCGATAAAATTACGACCGACCCCAACATTATTAACCGCCCTTCGGATGTTAATAAACCGGCGGCTGTAGCCCAAGCCGCACCCAAAATCGATCCCAAAACGCTCAGCAAAGATCAATTTATTCTCTTCAAACCGGGACCTGGCTGTGATCAGTGCGGCCCGACAGGTTATAACGGCCGCATCGGCATCTACGAAGTCCTAGAAATTGATGCCATAGTCCAAAAAATGATTGTGACGCGCGCAACCAGCGAAGATATTCAAACCGCTGGCATCAAGGCTGGTATGAAAACGATGCAGCAAGATGGCTTTACCAAAGCCGTTCGCGGGCTAACTACAATCGAGGAGATCCTAAGGGTCACCAAAGAATAATGGCACAGTTTAGCTACACTGCCAGGACTAAAACTGGCTCCATGCAACAAGGGACTCTTACAGCCACCGACCGAGCGGCGGCGCTCGCTAGCCTGTCGCAACAAAACTTGGTGCCGGTCTTAGTCAAAGAGCAAAAGGAGGGCGGCGGCTTTGGCCTGTTTAAAAAAGGCCGCAAGGTCAAGCTCAAAGACAAAGTCATCTTTTCGCGCCAGTTGGCCACCATGGTCAATGCCGGTGTCCCGATCGTCAAGGCGCTGACGATATTGAGCGAGGAGGCTTCCGAATCCAAACGCCTGCAAGAGGCTTTGCGCGATGCCACTAAGCGGGTGGAAAGCGGCGGGACTCTAGCTGATGCCCTGGCCCAGCACCCCGACGTTTTTAGCTACGTTTACATCAACATGGTCCGGGCCGGCGAAACTGGTGGTATTTTGGATGAGGTCCTCGAGCGCTTAGCCACGCAGCAAGAAAAAGACGCCGAAATCGTCGGCAAAGTCCGCGGCGCCATGATTTATCCTGGTGTTATTTCGACCGTGGCCGTATTTGCCTTCTTCTTTTTGATGACCGTCATCGTTCCGAAACTGTCGGTCATCTTCAAAGACTTAGGCGGCCAGTTGCCAATTTACACCCGAATCTTGTTGGGAATAAGCAACTTTATGACTCACTTCTGGTACATATTAATTATCATAATGGTGGCCATAGTGGTAACCTTCATCCGCTTTCATGCGACTGCTCGGGGCAAACGCATTGTCGATCGGGTCCTAACCAAAGCGCCGATCGTTGGGCCCATTATTATTAAAGTCAACGTGGCCAGGTTCGCTCGAACCTTTGGTTCGCTACTGTCTTCCGGAATTAATGTCATGGAAGCTCTAACCGCCACCAAATCGGCCCTCAAAAACAGCCTTTTCAGTGATGCCTTGGATGAAATGGCCCGGGCCATCCGCAACGGTAAATCAATTTCCGAGCCGCTCAAAAACTCGGAACTCTTTCCCCCGATTGTGGCGCAAATGACGCTGGTTGGCGAAGAAACCGGTAAATTAGATGAAATTTTAGTTAAAGTGGCCGATTTTTACGAACGCGAAGTTGATACCGTCATCTCAAGCATTGCTTCCATCATCGAACCAGTTTTAATTATCGCCCTAGGCGTCATGATCGGCTTCATCGTGCTATCGGTCTTCGGCCCAATTTCGCAGCTGAATAACCAAGTTTAGTGATTGACTTCTAAGCATAGGCGCTTTATTATTACTGTGATTACAGCTTAACTGCTGAATCGCCATAATATAAAGGAGGTGAGCACTCACATGCGTAAATTGTTAAGAAGGCAGCAAGGTTTCACCCTGCTCGAACTTCTGATCGTAATCGTCATTATTGGTATTTTGGCGTTGATCATCGTGCCAGGTCTGGCCAGTGGTCCGAAGCGAGCCCGCGACGCTCAGCGTAAGAGTGATATGCGCGCGGTCAAAAACGCCCTCGAAACCTACTACAATGACAACAATGCCTATCCAGCTGGAGACTACGCTGGTCTAAGCGCCCATTTGGTGACGGCCTATATCCCCAGTATGCCGGCAGATCCTAAGTCCGGTAACCCCGCCTACGTTTACACCCCGGTCCCATCGGGTTGTGCCGCTGGCGCTTGTACTAGCTACGTCCTCGATGCAACCTTGGAAAACACCAAGGACTCGCAGATTAAAGCTGGTACGACCAACACCTACGAAGTCACCAGCACCAACTAGTTTAGTTTGACTCACAAAAAACGGCCCGAGGGCCGTTTTTTGGTTATAAAAGTAAAGTGCCCGCTCACGAATGAGCGGGCACAGTGTATTCCTTCTACGAGTACTTACGAATGGCCAGAAACAACACTCCGGGATCCCAGTCATTTTTGTCCGCCTCAAGCAGGAGATGACTGCCTGTCTCGTCGAACATCAGGCTGCAGACGAAGCTGTAGCTAACTGGATTTGGTCTGTGTGCTGCCCCAAGAGCGATGGTCGGCAGTACGCTTTGATGACCCGACCTCGCAAAGGCCAGCAGCTCCGGCAATGTCGCTGGCCGCAGTAGCCTACGCTCCATCTCGGTCAAGACGTAGCCTGTTGTACAGGAAGTCTCGAACTGCAGCCGAGTGGCTTCAACTCGCTCAGGACCTGGCGCAATGGGGAAGCTCTCTTCGGTAATCCCCGGAGAAACGCGATCGAATTCACCCGCCGCGATCATCTTGGCCAAGGACTGACTATAGTTGATTTTCAACGCAGCGATTGGTTCGTCGGCTCGCCGCTTCTTTAACTGATCCACCCACCAGTTGGTCAGTTTGCGACCGACACGGTTGCCAGCCAGAAGATTGTCGACATCATCTTCGGCCACACCGGCGGCATCTAAGGTT
Source organism: Candidatus Saccharimonadales bacterium (assembly GCA_035480635.1). Classification (NCBI taxonomy): domain Bacteria; phylum Candidatus Saccharimonadota; class Candidatus Saccharimonadia; order Saccharimonadales (SeqCode); species Saccharimonadales bacterium (SeqCode). The sequence goes on along the minus strand of DATIHN010000019.1, from coordinate 41,239 downwards.
TCAAGGAACCTTTCGAGCTTGCCGACCGACATGGAGTGAATGGAACCAGGCATTGGTCTGCCTTTCGTTGGGCCGCCAGTGTACCCTTTTTGGCTGATTGCCAGGGTTTTACCGACTAACTGCGGCGGTGTCAAATTACCGATTAATTAAACCTTTTTACTAGTATATTGTCAATATTTATTACCCTAGAAAGTCAAAGCGCTCGTGCTATAATTAAACTGCTAATGCTACGAGAGAGGTGAGGTTGCAAACTCCCCTGGTCTACCGCAAGAGCTCCCTAATGGGTCTCGACATTGGTAGTCATAATGCCAAGTTAGTTCAGGTTCGCCATGGCAACAAGGGTGTTGATGTGGTGGCCTATGGTCATGTCAACTTCACGGCCGAATCAGTCGTGGAGGGCATTGTGGTTGATCCCGAAAGTTTGGCCAAACAAATCGCCCCTGTGCTTACCAGCAGCGGATCGAAGTTTAGTGCCAAAAAAGTGGCCACGGCCCTGCCAGTGGCCAAAGTTTTTACTAGGACCCTGCAACTACCGATCATGGACAAGAAGGACTTGGAAGAGGCCATTCGCCTGGAAGCCGAGCAGTCGATTCCGGTGCCGCCAACCGATTTGTACATGGATTATGAGATTATTGGCATTAATAAGCCCGAAAAAGGCGAACCCCACACCGATATTTTGATGGTGGCAGCGCCCAGAGCCATTGTTGATTCCTACGTCAAACTGATTACGGCCCTAGGTCTGGGTATTGCCGCTGTCGAAATTAGTTTAATGTCGATCACGCGCTCGGTCATGGCGGCCAGCAACGCTCAAGGCCCTAGTTTGATTTTGGACTTTGGCTCGATCTCGGCTGATCTGGCGGTTTACGATCAAGTTATTCGCTTTACTGGGACGATTCCGGTTGGTGGCGATCAAGTCACGGCCGCTCTAGTCAAAAACTTGGGCATAACCACCGAACAAGCTAATGAAATCAAATACAAGTTTGGCATTGGCACGAGTGGGTTGCAATCCAAGGTCATGGAAGCTTTGGATCCATTGTTAAAAAGTTTGATCAGCGAAATGAAGAAAGCCATGAAGTACTACCAAGATCGCACCACCGGCAAGCAGCAAATTAGCTCGGTGGTCGTCAGCGGCGGTAGTGCTAACATGCCGGGTCTAACTGATTATTTAACCAAAAGCCTGGGTGTCCCACTAACGGTAGCGAACCCCTGGCAAAATCTGGGCATTAAACACGTCAAAAGCCCAGATCCCCTGGAAGCGCCCATGTACGCCACTGCCATCGGCCTGGCTTTACTCGAGGTCATGCCATGATCAACCTGCTGCCGCCAACAGTCAAAGCCGAAACCAGCTACGCCAAACGCAACCGCACTGTGGTCCGCTACGTTTGGTTGCTAAGCTTGGTGATTCTGATAGTCGGAGCCGAATTCGCCGGGGCTGAAGTCTATATTAGCCATCAAAAACAGTCTTACGAAAAAGACATTGCGGCTAAGCAAAGCCAAATTAATGGCTATAAAGATCTAGAATCGCAGGCTCAAGCGGCCAACAGCCGCTTGAAGGCCTTTAAAACTTTGGTGGGAGATCAGGCTCGCTTTTCCAGTCTGCTAGCTGACTTGGCGGCCCACACGCCGCGGGGCGTCTTCATCAATTCGATTAGTTTGACGGGGGATTCCAAGCAGGCTGTTAAAATTGCCGCCACTGCCAATTCTTACTCTTCGGCCGTCAGCTTTCGTGATGCCTTGGTAACGTCGAGCCGGATCAAAGATGCCTCGATTGACGATATCTCGAATCCAGCAGATGGGGTCTATAAAGTTAACGTGACAGTGGCCTTCAAACCAGGAGCGTCCAGGTGAAACCCAAGAAGTTCTTCTTTATCCTGCTAGGTCTGTGCTTGGTACTGACCATAGTTCTGGGTGGCGGCTTTTATATGGGTATCAAAAAGATCCGCACCCAAACCGGTGCTCTAGCCCGAACCGCGGCTGATGCCACGCTGGCTCAAGAACACCTTGATCAACTCAGTGATTTGAAGAAGCAGTTCCAAGAATTACAACCGGCGCTGGCTAAACTCAATGTCGCTCTACCAACGGACAAGAACCAGTCCGAGGTGGTTTTGCAAATCCAACAATTAGCCGCCAACGCCGGCATGAAATTGCCGAGCGCCAGTTTCCAAGCCAACAATGGCTTACCGACTTCTACCAGTCAAACCGTTCGCAGCGGCGATGTCCTAGCGCTGCCGATAAACTTCCAGCTATCCGGTAGTTACGATCAACTCCAAGCCTTCTTGGCCTCAGTCGAAAACCTCGGCCGCTACAGTAACGTTTCGGCCCTATCAATTACCCGAGCCGACAATAACAAAGGATTAACCTTTAGCATTACGCTAAATGTTTACGTCAAGCCATGAAACTAAAAATTAATTTTAAAGCCGTAATCAAAAAAGTCTCTGCCATAGCGCTGAAATTTAAAGGCCTCTTCATAGTGGCAGCTGTAATTGTGCTGGTTGGCTATGCTGGGCTCTTGATTAGTCGGTTGGTGTCTCTAGAGCCAGATCAAGCTTATCTGGCAGACCAGCGGGCTAAGCTCGATCAAACCAAGATCAATTTTGATAAAAAGACCATCGATACTATCAATCACCTCCAGCAGCTCAACCCACCGATTGATCTTACCAATATCGGTAAAAGCGATCCCTTCTCGCCTTAAAAAACTCCCTCAACAGGTTTTTAATACGCTTTTCCCCACCAATTTTTTGTGTAAGCTCACTCTTCTTACCCCCATATCCCCTGCCCTGCGAATTTTGTCGTTCGGCCTTAAGACTGGCTCGCCAGTTTATGTCGCTCGCTAATAGGACGTACAGTCTTTCGGCTCGAACGACTATTACCTTTTTCTAGACAGCAGATTGCGAAGAAATAGATAGTGGGAGTATACCGATGAGCAATCTGCTCAAGATGATCCAAAAGATAGGCTCCCCAGCCCATTTTTTTGTATCGACTTAGTTAGTACTAGTTGTGGGAGTAATAAGAGTGAGCTTACACAAAAAATGGGCTGGGTAAAATCGGTTGATGGAAGAAGATTTATTTGAAGTTTGCCATAAGCACTATAATAGGTAGGTGAAGCTAATCCAACTCGAACAAGCTGCCAAACGAGTGTTGGCGGCCAACGATCAAGGTGACTATACGGTGCCTTCGACTAAACTCTACCCCCACCAATGGCTGTGGGATTCGGCCTTCATCGCCATTGGCTTGGCCCATTACGATCCGGTACGGGCGGCCCAAGAAATTCAAACACTGTTGCGTAGCCAGTGGGGTAACGGCATGATTCCACATGTGGTTTTTGGCGCTAGCGAAGATTACTGGTTGGATCAAAAATTCTGGCGCTCCAATCGCTCCAAATTTGCCCCCCGCCAGGTTTTGACATCGGGCATCACCCAACCACCAGTCATTGCCATGGCAGCCGAAATCGTGGCGGAACATTTGGGTTCGGCCCTGCGCGAGGAGTTCATCCGCCAAGTTTATCCGGCGCTAGTGGCCTATCACCAGTGGTGGTATCGGGAGCGCGATCCTAAAGGCACGGGCTTGGTGGTACTAGTACACTTGTGGGAAAACGGGCTGGATAATACACCCCCCTGGACCGAAATGCTTCAACGAGTGCGTCTGCCTCTGTATCTTAATATTGGCCTAAAGCTAGGTTTAAAATCGGTCGTCAATCGCCTGAGGCCTGATACCCGAATTGTGCCGACCGAAGAGCGGCTTGATCTCCATGATGCCGCCCGTTCCGTCGTGCTGGCAGCCAAACTGCGGCGCAAAGGCTATGATGGCAAAAAAATTCTTAAACACCCGACCATCGCAGTGGAGAGTTTGACCACCAATTGTCTGCTGGTTGTATCGAACGAATCACTCGGCCGCTTAGCCGGATTAATTGATGCTAAATTGCCTCACGAACTAGCAACCGCTGCCACTCGGACCAAGCGAGCCATCCAGCAACTCTGGGACGGCCAGGAGTTTTATTCTCGCGACTACACCACTGGCCAGCTGATTAAATCACCCTCTATCAACACTTTCTTCCCTCTGATTGCTGGTGTGGCGACCAAGGCACAAGCAGCAAAGTTGGTCGAACTTCTCCAGGATCCCAAACGTTATTGGCCACAATTTCCAGTGCCAACGGCCGCCCTGGATTGGCCAGGGTTTAGCCAGAAGCGCTATTGGCAGGGGCCGACGTGGGTCAACACTAACTGGCTGATCATTCAGGGGCTCAGGCGCTACGGCTATGACGATTTGGCCAGCGAACTGCGAGCCAAAACTCTCGCCTTGGTCGAGAAATCCGGTTTTAGCGAATATTTCTCCCCGCTGGATGGCAAACCCTACGGCATTGAGGGCTTTTCGTGGACGGCGGCTCTAGTAATTGATTTGTTAAACGAGTAGGAGGCTCGAAATCAGGCACCATAAGCGCTATACTTAAACCTGAAAACCATGGCTATGAATATCCCCGCAATTGATTTTAGTGCCACGCTGGTAATTATTTTGATCATCGCAGCGGTGGTGGTATATGGCCTAATGGCCGGGCACGCCAAAGTCCGCAATTTGGCCATGAGTACTTACGTTGGCATTGTGCTAGCCAGCCAGCTTGGCAGCGGAATCCAAGATTATTTATCGAAGCACGGGCACGATAACATTAACATCGGCGCTATTCGCCTGGCTCTCTTTATTGCTCCAATTGTGCTCCTGGAAGTCAGTCGCCGCCACCGCAGCCGCGGGGCTCATGCTGGCATGAGTGTAACCGTGATTCTAGCGGTCTTAACGGCCGGGCTAATCATCAGTATGGGCCTTGGTCAGCTCGAGGGCGCCACACTTGCTCACATCACCGATAATTCGACTCTAGCTTTTGAACTCTACACTTACCGACTGTGGCTGGTGGCAATCGTACCAATCTTCATTATTGCCGAGGCCTTTATCGCTCAAAGTCGGGGCGAGAAGCATTAATGAAGTGGCAAGATTTAATTTTCGTAGCGGGTATCACCATACTTTCTCTATCACTAATCCCCACCATCCGGGGTCGTCAAAAACCGGCGCTAATTACTAGCCTAGTGACCATTGTCATTTTAATTATCTTTGTTGTCACTGATGTTAGTTTGAATCTGCCACTTTCGGCGGCCGTAACAGCACTGAGTGTGGTGGCTTGGGTTATTTTGGCCTACCAAAAATCTCGCCAAGCCAAACGTCGCTAGATTGACCAATCAACAGATTCGGGGTATAGTTTGTTGGTTCTAGACCTGATCCCACACCTAAAAAGCCGAAATCAAACCAAGCGAAGCTGTTTGATAAGGCAAAAGGAGAAATTGTTCGAAAGCTGGAGTGAGTTTATTGACTCGCGGAAGCTGAAGTACAATTTGGACGTGGGCCCATAGCTCAGTTGGTCAGAGCGAGAGCCTTTTAAGCTCTGCGTCGTGGGTTCGAGTCCCACTGGGCCCTCCAACGAAAGTGCCTCAGCGTAAGCTGGGGCTTTTTCGTTGGGGCGTGAGACGAGAACCCAGGTAGCCCGTAGGGCTGGGTTCGATTACGAGGAGCTCACGCAGGTGCTTGCACCGAGTAAGCGACGAAGGATGAGTCCGCCAGCTGGCGGACGATGTCCCTCTGGGCCCTGCATTAGATTTATTAGATTGGAAACCTAGTTAGCTAAATAATACTTTTGCGGCTGGTCGCTGGTGCGTTTAATAACATTCCGCGCCTCCAGATCAAGCTTGACCGTTTCGGCGTACCAAGAAATATTGCCTTCAAACGTACCCCTCAGCTTTAGCTCGACTCTTGCCATGAGTTGGTTTTGAGTTAGACGCTGATCGTGGAGCACGGAAGTTATGGCCGCCTTCATAGTATCGTATTTAGACTTACTAATATTGCGCCCGCTCTTGCCCTGGGGGTGGAGAGTCAAGATTGATTCTTCGCTCATAACTCTATTGTATACTTAAGCAATGGTAGTAATCGGAATTATTATTATCTTTGCAATTACTATTCACGACTTAATCAGATATGCATCTGGCGACCCCGATTATGGTTGGAAGTTGTGGGATTTGACGATATTTCCTTATGAGATTGGTTTCAATGGGCTTGGCTCAATAATTCGTTGGCTGTTCATGGTTATGGCTGTGTTGTTGATATTTATCGGTTTAAGAAACTAAACGCATCAACACAAAATACCTCAAAGGGGTCTTTTTACTTACGGTTGCCAGAAAGTATGTTCTGTTTGATAATTAAGCCCGTTCGCTTGAATGAGGGCGAAAGAGGAGTACGCGTGATGAAGATTGCAGTCCTAGCTTCAGGTAGTGGCACCATCTTGGCATCGATGATTGAGCACAAAGTCCCGATCAGTCTGGTGCTAGCCGATAAGCAGTGCAAGGCGCTGGAAATCGCCCAAGCTGCCGGTATCCCAGCAGTGCTGATTGATCGTAGGGAGTTTGGCTACAAGCCCAAAATCGGTGAGGGTTGGGACCGCGAGGGCTTTACCCGCGCGGTCGCCGCAGCCTTACAGGAGAACGGCATCAAGCTTGTGGCTATGGCTGGGTTTTTTACCATCCTCCACGACGTCATATTCGAGGACTACGACAAGCGGATTTTGAACATCCACCCGGCCCTCCTACCAGCGTTCAAAGGCGAATATGCTGTTCGCGATGCTCTGGCTGCTCGAGTCAGCGAAACCGGCTCGACCGTCCACATCGCTACTGAAGTGCTCGACGACGAAAGCTATATACTGGGGCAGGTTAGAGTCCCAGTCGAAGACGGCGACGACGTTGAGACGCTCTGGGAGCGAATCAAAGTCCAAGAGCGCGAGCTGTATCCGCAGGTCCTATTGGACATTTTGAGCGGCAAGATCAATCTCGACGAAGTCGTTAAAAACTCGGCCCGTTAGATCAGTTGGTGAGATCGCGCGCTTGAAAAGCGTGAGGCCGGAGGTTCGAATCCTTCACGGGCCACTGGAAGCGAGCGAACGGAGTAAGGGGCATGACATTCTAACCAAGGAGTCATGCCATGAAACGCCGAGAGCCCCTAATGGTCTACCATTACCAAATTGTCATCAACATCGTCGAGTGCTTGCCGGCGGACGATGACAGAGACTGGGGACGAGACGACAATGAGGCGGCCAAAGACAGGAGAGCGCAGTACTTGCAAAACTGTCTGGCCTGGGCCAAACGCCGCTACCCCAACCGCCAGATTTACGTCGAAGCCACAGTCGGGCGACAATTTGGCAGCCGCCAACGGCTCTAGCAAGCCTCGGGCCGATCACTTAGGTGGTCGGCCCTTTCACTTTAATACTTGTCTGCTAAAATAATCTCAATCGGAGGGTAAAAACTAGCCTCCATGAAAACGACTATTCATCAAACTACTCTCATAACTGCAGCCAGCTTAGCCTTCTTAATTGGGTTGGTGATTGGGCGTCCGATGTTTGTCTCGGGTGCACTTGTGGTTGGCCTTTTTGCAATCACCTTGGTACTCGGGCGTAGTCGTTGGCGTAATCTGGCAATAATCATTATGGCGCTAACGCTGGGTCTGTGGCGGGCTGGGCAGGTGCGCTGGAGCGATCAAATACTCGCCAGCCATTTTGGTCAAAGTGTTCGCCTCGAAGGTGTAGTCAGAGACGATCCGGCCCTGAATGATCAGAACCAATTGAGCTTCAGTCTGGCGACCAGCCGGCTGGACGATCGGCCCTATCGCACGAACATCGCTGTTTTTACTCACCGCTTGCCCATCCGACGTGGCTATCAAATTGCCTTGGTTGGAAAATTAAAACCTTCAATCGGTGCCAATCAAGCTGAGTTTAGCTTCCCTCAAACCCAAATTATTAGTGACCATATCAGCTGGTTAGAACGTTGGCGACTAAGGTTTTTTGCCGCCGAGCGGGCCATGATTCCTGAGCCTCTGGCCTCATTCGCCCTCGGTTTATTAATCGGTGCTCGAGCTTTAATCCCCAAAACTTTGCAAGCCCAATTAGCGGCTGTGGGCCTTAGTCACCTAGTGGCGGTTAGCGGCTACAATCTGACGATTTTGGTTGATGGTGTGCGGCGAGTTTTTCGAAATTCCAGTAAATTCTTTGTATTAGCCTTGAGCTTATGGCTAATTGGCGGCTTTGTGGCCGTAGCTGGCGCCAGTGCCTCAATCGTCCGCGCCGGAGCCGTTTCAATTCTGGTACTAGCAGCCGGATACTATGGCCGGACCATCAAACCCGTTTTACTTATCGCCTTAGTGGCAGCCTTGACGGCTGGCCTGAATCCGCATGCCCTCTATAGTGATCTAGGCTGGCAGCTATCATTCGCGGCTTTTGCTGGCATTTTGATCGTGGCCCCGATATTGGGGGAACGCTTAGGCCTATCTAATCACCCCCTAGGCATGATTGCGTTGGAAGCTCTAGCTGCCTATCTTTTAACTTTGCCCCTGATTTTACATAGTTTCGGGACTTTTACGCCAATTGCACCACTGACCAATCTGATCGTCATGCCGTTGGTACCAATTGCCATGCTAGCCAGCTTCGTGGCTGGGTTGGCAGGCCTGGCCGTGCCACTGGTGGGCGGCTGGTTGGCTTGGCCCGCCATCTTGCTTTTGCGCTTCATCGTTGGAGTGATTGAAACTGGATCAAAATTACACCCGCTCACTGTTCAAGTTTCGATCGGTTTCATGATTGCATGGTACGGCTTAATCATTGGTTGGCTAGCTGCGATTTGGCCCAAGCGTCCTACACCTCCAACCTGGTATAATGATATTAACAGGGAAGCAGATCATGTCCGGACACAGCAAATGGCATAGTATAAAACACCAAAAAGCGGCGGCCGATGCCAAACGGGGCGCGGCTTTTACTAAGCTCGCCAATGCCATCACTATTGCGGCCAAGCAAGGCGGTGGCGATCCAGTAGTGAACTTTAAGCTGCGACTAGTCATGGGCAAGGCCCGCTCGGCCAATATGCCTCAGGCCAACATTGAGCGAGCCATCAAAAAAGGCACCGGCGAATTAGGTGGGGCCCAAGTTGAGGAAATTCTCTACGAAGGTTACGGCCCAGGAGCCGTGGCCATTTTGGTGGAGGTCGCAACCGATAATCGTAATCGAGCCGCTTCCGAAGTCCGCAGCGCTTTTACCAAACATGGCGGGCGCTTGGCCGAGGCTGGCGCGGTGGCTTTTCAGTTTGAGCAAAAGGGGCAAATCGTCTTAAATCAAACTGGCGATGAGGCTGAGCTAGCCGCCATCGATGCCGGCGCCGATGATATGAACGAAGAAGATGGCAAGCTCTATGTTTACACTCCAGCCGCCAAACTTGATCAGGTGCGCTCAGCTCTAGCGGCGCAGAACCGACCGATTGATTCGGCTGAGCTGGCCTACATTCCGCGCACCAGCGTCACTATCAGCGACCGTAAAATCTTGAACCAGCTGATTGCCATCATGGAAACGTTGGATGATTTGGATGACGTTACCGAAACTTACGCCAACTTCGAGGTGGCAGGCGAACTTGAGCTGGCCGAGCAGTGAGAATCTTGGGCATCGATCCGGGCACAGCCACAACCGGCTTTGGCATCATTGATAGCCAAGGCCAAAAACTTAAATTCATTGGTGGGGGTGTCATCACCACCCCAGCGGCGGCCGATATGCCCGATCGCCTGCTAACCATCAAGCGCGAAATCAGCCAAGTGGTGGGCGAATACAAACCCGATCAAATGGCCGTCGAATTACTCTACTTTGCTCGCAATTCCAGTACCGCTATTAGCGTCGGTCAGGCTCGCGGGGTGGTCTTACTGGCCGCCGCTGAGGCTAGTATCCCGGTGGTTGAATTCACGCCCTTGCAGGTTAAGCAAGCTGTCACTGGCTATGGCAAAGCTACCAAGCGCCAAATTCAAGAAATGGTCCAGACCCTGCTAAGCTTGTCCGAACTCCCAAGGCCAGATGATGCGGCCGACGCATTGGCCTGCGCCATTGCGGCCGCCCAAAGCGTCCAAACGCCCTAAAATCATCCGACGGCGGTTTTGATTCACCTGGTTAAACCTGTACAATTACCATATGATCGCGCGCATTCGGGGGAAGCTAGTCGAGAAGACTTTTGATAGCGCCATCGTCGAGGCTGGCGGTGTCGGCTACGAAGTATTGGCTCTAGCGCGTGATCTCGCTAACCAAAAAATCGGCGACGAGGTAACCTTTATTACCCACCAATACATTCGCGAGGATCAACAAACTCTCTATGGTTTCGGCCAGGCCGAGGATCGCCAATTTTTTAGCAAACTCCTAACTATTAGCGGCATTGGGCCAAAAGTTGCCTTGGCAGTTTTGCAAGCCGCTACCCCAACCAAGCTTAACCAGGCCATCGCTACTGGCAACCCGGATATATTACGCGGCGTCAGTGGCATTGGTAACAAAACGGCCCAACGCATCACCCTAGAACTCAAAGGCAAAATTAATGCCCCAGCTGCTCAAGCTCAGGATGAAACCTATCAAGCTCTGGTGGGTCTGGGTTATTCTAGTTCTCAGTCGGCCGAAGCGGCTGCTAAAGTTCCCACCGAGGTAGTGGACCCCGCTGAACGCGTCAAAGCGGCCTTGAAAGGGTTGGCCAAATGATCGAACGCTTAAGCGCCCACGATAATAGTCCGGAAGACGAGCAGATCGAAGAGACTCTGAGGCCGAGGGCTTTTGATGAATATGTTGGTCAAAGTGGCATTAAGGACAATTTGCACGTAGCAATTACAGCCGCCAAAGGGCGAGGGGAAACTGTCGACCACATTTTACTCTACGGACCGCCGGGGTTGGGCAAAACCACCTTAGCTGGAGTGATTGCGCGCGAACTGGGGGCCAATATTCGGGTGACTTCAGGTCCGGCCATCGAAAGGGCCGGGGATCTGGCAGCCCTTTTGACCAATTTGAGCGATGGAGATGTCCTCTTTATCGATGAAATTCATCGCTTGCCTCGCAACGTCGAAGAAATTCTGTATCCGGCCATGGAAGATTTTGGCTTGGATATAATGTTGGGCAAGGGTCCCAGCGCTAAATCAATTCGCCTGGATTTGCCTAACTTCACCATCATTGGTGCCACCACCCGGGCCGGATCGCTGTCTGCACCGCTGCGTGATCGCTTCGGTATGGTTCATCGCTTGGATTACTACGCCCCGGACGAAATTGTTCAAATCTTGCGCCGCTCGGCTCGTATCTTAGGTGTAAAATTGGACGATGCAGCAGCAGCCGAAATTGCTGAGCGATCGCGCCTAACGCCCCGTATTGCTAATCGTCTGCTCAAACGAGTTCGAGATTATTCTCAAGTCAAAAAAGTCGACGCCATCTCAGCCCCCATTGCTCGCCAAGCCCTTGATTTGCTCGAAATCGACGAACTCGGTTTGGATAACGCCGACCGCCGCTTGCTAGCGGCCATTATCGAAAACTACGGCGGTGGGCCGGTCGGAGTTGAGACGCTGGCAGCAATTTGTTCAGAGGAACGCTCGACCATTGAAGACGTCTACGAGCCCTATCTCTTGCAAATCGGGCTACTGGAGCGGACCAACCGGGGTCGGCGCGTAACCACCAAAGCCTATACGCACATGGGCGCCGACCCAATCGAAAGGTCTGATCAAGCCAAGTTGCTGTAGCTAATGGAGAGGTGATGAAACTAGCGGCGAACATCTGGATTGAGGGCGCCTACTACGTTGATTTTGATAGCCTGGGTCAACTACGAATTGTCGGTCCCAATAACCACTTACACTACGGCTCCGTGGATCTTTACCGAGATCAACTCAATATCAAAAGTGTTTTTGTTGACGATGGTCAGTTGGTAATAGAAGGCGAAATTTTAGCTTCCAAACTATTTTTGCACGACCCCGTGATGGGTCACATTCGCCGGTTGCGTGATATTACAGAACGTGAGCATCATCCGTTGCCGACCTACGCCAAAGTTTATAATCGTTTTCCGAATGATCTGGCCCCCCACTACATTGGTGTTGAATTAACGCCTGAGGGCTACAAAATCGAGTATCGGCGTAGCTATGATGATCATTGGTATGGTACTGAAACTGTCTTCGACGCAAACACCGAAGTCCATCGGCACAAGTCTAAGCGGGGTTATTATTTGGACAGCCCGGCCTCGGCAATCAGTTTTCGGCTTAGAACGATCACCGATAGCTTACCGGTTCCAAAAATTAACCAAGTGGTCGCAAGTGCACCTATCCAAACGGAGTTCTTGGGCGAATCTCTTAGTCACCAGGTTGACCAATTACTCGACCGCACTGCCCTCGAGATCACCCACCTAGTTCGGAACAACAAAACCAGTGGCTATGGTTTTGGGACTATCATTACTCGCGATTGGATGGAATCGGCTGAGCTGGGCCAAGCCGACTTAACTCCAGAAGCCCTAAGCTACATGTATCACCAGGTTTTTGAATTCATTAATGCCAAGGGGGAGGGCTGGCACGAAAACATCACCGGCGAATTTAAGAGTCAAAAGGAGCATGAGTCCAAAGAGGTTTCTAATGACCTAGCTATGCTGCTGAACCAATCCAACTTGGTAACCCACCAAATGAGGGCAACAGTCGATAAAATTGTGGCTAACTACACCACTCGCAATATGATCGACATTGAACCGCGTTACCTCTTGGCGCTAGGTAGTCTTGGTGCAAAGACGATTAGCCCAGCTGATCTGGCCAAACTCAAACGGGTTGCCGGCTTCATTGTTGACCAGGCCAGGCGCAATGATTTAATTACCTTTAAAAAAGTCCCTAATTTAATCAAGCCGCGGACCGATCAGCGCTTTATTGTCGGCGATTGGCGCGATAGTAGTGAGGCCTTTAGAGGCGTCGGATTCCCGATTGCTCCGTATGATGTCAACGTAGTGCTCTACCCCAAGGCGCTGGACCTTATCCACCAGCACGCCAAAACCCTGAGTGTAGATCGTGCTCAGGTAGCTGAGCTAATTACTAAATGGCAGCGGCCCCGTGGTTGGTATGGATTCTCAAACCAAGATGGTACCACTGCCTTCGCCTTGGCTTTATATGATGTTCAGCCGGGCCCAAATCTGCGCTATCAACGCTTGGAGGTAAATCACCTCGACGAGGCCTACGATTTGTTCTATGGAGTCCCGACTCACGCGCAAGTTGAATCATTTGCCCTGCGTCTACTTGATCCCAATTATTTCTACACCGATTCTGGTCCTACTATTGTCGGTGCCGGCGATGGCTACACCACGCTTGGGTATCACGGTCGGGTAATTTGGGCGAAGCAAACAGCGCTAGCGATAGCTGGATTGCAGCGTCAACTTAACAAGGCCAAGGGCGATGGGTGGCCCGCCAAGCTCCAAAAGCTGATTACAACAGCAGTCGTAAAAACTTCCCAGACTAGCATAGATGCTTGGCTTAAAATGGGGGATATTCCCGAGCTTTATTACGATAAAGCTGGCGTCCCACATTTTTACAATGATCAACCAACAGCCGAAGGTCGGATGAACCTCGTTCAGCTCTGGAGTGACGTCGGTGCACGCCGTATAATAAGAACATATTCGGAGGTTAGCCATGCCCAATCCAAACCAACCAGCGCCCGTCACTGAAACAATCTTGGCCCAGCGGCACAAACATTGGATTAATGTAGCGCCGGTGATGTTTTCGACTTTGATTCTAGCCTTGGTATTCGTTGCGGCTAGCAGCTATTATGCGGGCCACACCGACACAGTGAACCAGTACATCCCAGTTGCCGGCATTAGCGCGCTGACTTTTATTTACTGGGTCTTAATCATCGGAATTGCACTCCTGGCAATCTGGATTTATCGCCAAAATCGGATTGTGTTGACTAACCACCATATAATGCAATACACCAGACGGGGCCTGTTCGACCATAGTGTCTCGCAATTTAGTCTGATCAAATTGCAAGACGTCTCCTGCCGCCAAAAAGGCATATTGGCTAACCTGCTCAGTTACGGTGATATCGAAATTGAGACGGCGGGGGAAGAGGAGAATTTTTCTTTTAAACAAGTGCCCTCTCCGCAGACCCTGGCTGATCAAATCATGCAGGCTCATGAAGCCCTGGAATCGGCCCAGACCAAACCCGACGAAGTTTAATATCCCAACCCATTCACTCGCTCCAACTCCTTCTCCTCCCATACCCTCTGCCCTGCGTCTTTGTCGTTCGGCCTCTCAAACTGGCTAGATGATTGGATTAATAAAAGGTCTAGTAAGACCTTAGGGAGACAGTTTGCTTAGGCCGAACGACCATTATCTTTTTCCGTACAGCAGATTGCGAAGAAATAGATAGTAGGAGTATACCCATGAGCAATCTGCTCTAGATGATCTAGAAAAGAAACCCACCCCACCAATTTTTTTGTATCGACATAGTTAGTAGTCGTAATGGGGGTAAGAAGAGTGAGCTTACATAAAAAATTGGTGGGGAGAGAAATGATAGAAGTAGAATATCTATTTATTCCAAAAATGTTTTTTACCGTCATCTTTGGCGAACTCTTCCAATAGCTGTTTTTGATGCTGGGTTAACTTAGTTGGCGTTATGACGTTAACCGTCACTAAGTGATCGCCCCGGCGCGAGCTATTAACTAGCGGCACACCCCGATCGCTCAATTTAATAACTTTGCCGCTTTGTGTGCCGGCTGGAACTTTCAATTTAACTGGGCCATCAACCGTCTCCACCGGCACCTCGGTGCCCAAAGCAGCATCAGCCATGCCGATGGTAGCTTGGCTCAAAATATTGTGGCCGCTGCGGGTAAATTGATTGCTACTGCGAACTAAAATCTGAACATAAAGATCACCTTTGCGACCGCCTCGAGTGGCAGCACCTTGGCCGCTCATGCGAATAGTTGCATCATTATCGACCCCAGCCGGGATTTTGATAGTGATCTTTCTGGCCTTGTGCACCACCCCACTGCCATGGCATTTGGTGCAGGGCTTTTCTGGTACTTCACCCAGCCCCTCGCAGGTGCCACAAATGCTTTGCTGTTGGAAACTGCCCAAAATGGTGCTTTGAACTTTGGTTACCACGCCACTGCCATCGCAAGTCGGGCATTGCTTAAGCCCGCTGCCCGGTTCGGCCATTTTGCCGGCGCAACGATCACAGGTGTCGTCTAGGTCCAATTGGATTTCGCGAGTGGCACCAAAGACGGCCTCTTTGAAATCGAGCGTTAAGGTAACTTGAAGGTCACGGCCACTTTGGGGGCGGGCTCGGCCGCCAGCGCCTCCGCGGAAGAACATATCGAAGATATCGCCAACGCCGCCCATGTTACTAAAGTCAAAGTTGTTGGGGTCAAAGCCAGCTCCGCCAGCGCCACCACCAAAAGGATTGCCCTGAGCATCGGCATGTCCAAACTGATCGTAAGCCTGACGCTTCTGCGGATCTTTTAGGACTTCGTAAGCCTCGCCCACCTCTTTGAACTTGGCATCGCTGCCGCCATGCTTATCCGGATGATGCTCCATGGCCAGCTTGCGATAGGCTTTTTTGATTTCCTCATCAGATGCCGTTTTGGCCACGCCCAGAACTTCGTAATAATCTTTTTTAGTCGTTGCCATTAGTAACCCTCTGTACCATCAACAATTATATCTGAGTTCTCTTTCGGTTGATCTCGCTGAATATAGGCATTTTCATCTTTAAGCCAATCTTGCCAAATCTTTTTGATATCTTCCTCGGTACCCTGTTTTTTGTCTCGCTCTATGCCTCGCGCCAAACATAGGTCTTCGGGGGTTTCAACCCAAATAGAATACGCTAAATAAGGTCTAAGCTCTTTTCGGTTTGACCTAACACCATCAAGGATCATGATTGGGGTAACAAGTTGTCCTTCAACTGGCTGAGGGTCGTGATCCGGCCACCATTTGCTGCGAGAATAGCTTAGGCTCTTAGCTCCAGCTTTAATTGGCTTAATAACAGATTCAACGAATTTTTCTGTCCAGTCAGATGGGTTGTCGAATGATGCAAAGTCATCCACCTGCGCAACTGTCGCCCCTAGTTCTTGAGATAGTTGTCCAGCCAAAGTTGATTTTCCCGAACCGCCATGTCCATCGACGGCAATAATCTTAATTGGCATCTCGGACGGAGACTCGACTAAGCTAAGTTCTTTTCTTATTTTGTCGCTTAGCTTAGTCATGCCTCACCTCTTATTTTTCTTCTTTCGGATTTTCACTTTCGCTTGGCCCGGAGGCAGCGTCGGGCTCGACCACCTCACCCTCAACCGGTTCACCGTCTTTCTCGGTAGCTTCGACTTCTTCCGGGGCACCATCGGTTCCAGGGGCGTCAGCCGCATACATAGCGGCGCCAACTTTTTGCATCTTTTCGCTCAGGTCGCTAGCAGCCTTGTCCAGCTCGTCCTTGTCTTCGCTCTCCAGCTTGGTCTTGGCCTCGGTGATGGCTTCTTCCAGCGCCTTTTTATCTTCATCTGATGCTTTATCGCCGGCGTCTTTGAGGGTTTTTTCGGCTGTGTAGATCATGCCATCAAGCTGATTCTTGGCCTCAATTTGCTCTTTCTTTTGCTTGTCTTCATCAGCGTGAGCCTCAGCCTCAGCTTGCATGCGCTTAATTTCATCCTCGCTCAAGTTGCCGCTTTGCTGAATGGTAATGTGTTGCTCCTTGCCAGTGCCTTTATCTTTAGCACTGACGTTAACGATGCCGTTAGCGTCAATATTGAAAGTCACTTCGACCTGCGGTATGCCGCGTGGTGCCGGGGGGATGCCATCCAGAATGAAGCGGCCTAGACTTTTGTTGTCTTTGGCAAATTCGCGCTCACCTTGCAATACGTTAATTTCAACGGACGTTTGCGAATCGGCGGCGGTTGAGAATACCTGACTCTTAGAAGTCGGAATAGTGGTGTTGCGCTCAATCAGCTTGGTCGATACACCGCCCAGGGTTTCTAGCCCCAATGACAGAGGAGTTACATCCAGCAATAGCACGTCTTTGACGTCGCCAGCCAGCACACCGCCTTGCACGGCCGCACCAATGGCCACCACCTCATCCGGGTTAACACCCTTGAGGGGTTCCTTGCCGAAGAGTTCTTGAACCTTGGCCTGAACCGCCGGCATGCGAGTCATACCGCCAACCAAGATGACTTCGTTGATGTCGCTAGCCTTAAGACCGGCATCCTTTAGCGCTGACTGGCAAGGTTTAGCAGTTTTTTCGATCAGATCACCGACCAGTTGCTCCAATTTGGCTCGCGTTAGGTTGTGGGTAAAATGCTTAGGACCGGAAGCATCGGCCGTAATGAACGGTAGATTGATTTCGCTCTCGGTGGTGGAACTCAGTTCGATTTTGGCCTTCTCGGCGGCTTCTTTGAGTCGTTGCAGGGCGGCCTTGTCATTTTTGAGATCAATGCCCTGCTCTTTCTTGTGCTCATCCACCAAGTGGTTCATGATGACGAGGTCAAAGTCGTCGCCACCCAAATGGGTGTCACCGTTGGTACTTTTAACTTCAAAGACGCCATCGCCCAATTCCAACACGGATACGTCGAAGGTACCGCCACCTAGATCGTAAACCACAATCTTTTCTTCTTTCTTTTTATCGAGGCCGTAGGCCAAAGCGGCCGCGGTCGGCTCGTTGATAATGCGTTTGACCTCAAGACCAGCGATCTTGCCAGCGTCTTTGGTGGCCTGGCGTTGAGCATCGTTAAAGTAGGCGGGTACAGTGATAACGGCTTCCGTTACTGGGCCGCCAGTGAAAGCCTCGGCATCGGCCTTCAGCTTGGCTAGGATCATGGCCGAAACTTCCTCTGGGCTGTAGCTCTTATCTCCCATTTTGACTTTGACGCCACCATTGCCCTTTTCAATCTTGTAAGGCATCAGCTTGATATCGCGCTGAACCTCATCGTCTTCGAACTTGCGTCCGATTAGACGCTTAACGCTAAAGATGGTGTTTTCACTATTGATAACAGCTTGGCGTTTAGCCACTTGACCCACCAAGCGTTCGCCATTTTTGTTAACTGCTACCACCGATGGCGTAGTGCGGCCACCCTCGGCGTTGGGAACGACGGTCGGTTGCCCGCCTTCCATAACGGCCATGGCCGAGTTAGTTGTACCTAAATCGATTCCGATAATTTTACCCATTAGTTGTCTCCTTTCTCTTGACTTTCAATATCGTCCTTTTCTTCTCTTACAGCGCGTTCTTCGAGCTCCCTAGCTGCATCCGACCCAATCTGACGTTCAACTCCCTCAAGCCCTCCATACTCGGCGATGATGTCAGTCGCGGATCGACCTTCCCAAGTAGCTCTTGAAATCTTCGATATGTCAGCAATCTCTCCGGTGTCAGCACTATGCATGTCCAGTTCAGCTGCTAAGCGCTCGGCAGCTTGTTGGTCAGATTCTGGTTCACCACCATTACGTTCTATAGTCATGACTTGCCTTCCTTCTTTAAGTGTCCGACCTTGACCATCGCCGGCCGGATAACGCGCTCACCGCTGCGATAGCCCTTTTGAAATACTTCGATAATTGCTTCGCCCTCGCCCTCGTGGGCAATGGCTTCGTGCAGTTTGGGGTCAAAATGATCGTCCACCGCCCCAAAAACCTCGACACCCAAGTTCGCTAGAGTTTCTGTGACCTGCTTAGCTACTTGTTCCACGCCTTGC
The DNA here is from genome assembly GCA_035480635.1 of Candidatus Saccharimonadales bacterium. NCBI lineage: Bacteria > Candidatus Saccharimonadota > Candidatus Saccharimonadia > Saccharimonadales (SeqCode) > Saccharimonadales bacterium (SeqCode). The sequence goes on along the minus strand of DATIHN010000019.1, from coordinate 22,709 downwards.
ACCCAAGCGTTGCCCGCCAGTTCAGCCGGAGCGTGGGCGAGGGCGCGATCGAGGTTATCGAACAGAGGTAGCAATTCCTCGACCACCATGACCTTGGCGGATTCCATTAATTCTCCCCGCTCGCCTTCAATTCGACGACGAAAATTAACAAAGTCGGCCTGGACCCGCTGCAAATCAGATTTGAGCTCCTCCAGAGCTTGATCGGACCCGATCGGTTTTGGTTTTCTGGCTGTCTTTTTTTCGGCCGTCATACTAATTCTTCCTCCAATATGCGGCTGGCGTAATCAACCAGCCCAATAACTTGGTTATAGTTTTGCCGCGTTGGTCCCAGCACACCGATGTAGCTACGATCGCTGTAAGGTGAACTAAAGCGGGAAACGATCAGTGAGCAGCCGCTGGATTTGCCAATCGGATTTTCGGCCCCAATGTAGACGCTAACGCGCCCAGTTGGAGCAGCTTCCACCAACCATTGATCCAAACTGTCTAGCAGGCGGCTGACCTCATAGGTTTGGCGAGCGGCCAAGTGATCGCTGAATTCCGGCTGGGAAAATAGCTGGGTCAGGCCGGCCGTGAAGACGCCTTGCGAGAGAGTTGCTAGCCCCAGATTATGGGTTAGCTCAGATAGCGAGCTGGCAGCCGTTTTGATGGCTTCATCGGCCGGACCGGCGCCAGAAATGCGCTTGGTTAAAGCATATTCGATTCGCCGGTTAGTGGCTGGGGTGCCTAAATTGTTAACGTAATGCCGATAACCCTGATCGGTCGGCACTCGACCGGCCGAGGTATGGGGATGGGTTATCAGGCCGGTTTGCTCCAAGGCCATCATCTCGGCTCGAATAGTGGCTGGCGAATAAGTCATTTGTTGACTGAGTGCCAGCGAACCAACCGGTTCGGCTGTTTGGGCGTAAGTTTCGACGATAGATGCTAAAATTTGGGCTTGTCTTGGAGTCATTGGCTTATTTTGGCACTTGCAGGGGTAAAGTGCCAGATACCATTATTGTAATAATTTAGCACTCTCACGTCAAGAGTGCTAAAAGAGCGTAATTACTTCAAACTTTCAATAAAGCCTTTAAATAATGGGTGGGGACGACCAGGGCGGGATTTAAATTCGGGGTGAAACTGACTGGCTACAAAAAAAGGGTGATTGTTAGCCTCAATCATCTCGACCAATTTTCCGTCAGGTGAAGTTCCAGCTACGCGAATTCCCCAGGACTCATATTGATCCCGGTAGTCATTATTACATTCATAACGGTGGCGATGGCGCTCCTCGACCATACCCACTCCGTAAAGTTTGGCTGACTTGGTCCCTTTTGTTAGTACGCAAGGGTAGTTCCCCAGCCGCATAGTGCCACCAGTATTTTCTTTGCCTTCCTGATCCGACATTGTACTGATAACCAGATCGGGACTGTGCGGATCAAGTTCTTTTGACGTCGCTAGAGCCAGTCCCCCGTTGCGAGCTGCCGCCACAATGCCCATCTGGAGTCCTAGGCAAAGCCCTAAGTAGGGCAGATCGTGTGTCAGGGCGTATTGAGCAGCCTTAATTTTGCCCTCGAGCCCCCTGACGCCAAAACCTCCTGGTACAACTAGACCTTGGACGCCGCCTAAGACTTTGCCAACGTCTCGAGATTTTTCCAATTTCTCAGCATCAATCCATTTGATGTGAATGTCGAAATCACCGGCGTAGGCGGCTGAGCGCAAAGCCTCAAAAACTGACATATAGGTGTCCTGATTATCCATATACTTTGCCACAACCCCAACATTTAGAAGCTGCTTTTTAGCTGATTTAGTCCGGTCAACCACGTCCCGCCAAGCGTCCAAGTTCGGTTTTTTGACCTCGAGCCCCAGGCGTCGGCATATGACTTTGGCAATACCGGTATCTTCGAGCGTTAATGGGACCTCATAGATCGATGATGCGTTAGGTAATAAGGCAATAGCGTCCTCTGGCACACCGCTGTAGAGGCTAAGTTTACGTTTAGCGCCATTGGCAGCTGTTTTTTCGCTGCGAGCGACTAAGATATCCGGAGCAATGCCCAGACCGCGCAACTCTCGGACTGAATTTTGGGCTGGCTTGGTCTTGGTTTCTTGGCTGGCGCCGAGGAAGGGCAGGTAGACTACGTGCACGTAAAGGCTGTTGGCTTGGCCAACCACAATGCCAAGTTCACGAATCGCTTCAATAAAACTTAAACTTTCATAGTCGCCAACCGTGCCGCCGATTTCGACAATGTGAACATCAAAGCCCTCGCCAGCTTCGCGGATGTAGCGCTGGATGGCTGCTGTCAAATGGGGGATTATCTGAACGTCATCGCCCTCGTATTTGCCCGCCCGTTCGTCCTGAATGACCCGCAAAAGGACTCGTCCAGCCATTAGCGAACTGGCCTGATTAAGTTCCTGGTCCAAAAAACGTTCGTAGTGGCCAAGATCCAAATCAGTTTCAGCTCCATCATGTGTCACAAAACACTCGCCATGTTCGCGCGGGTTTAAGGTGCCGGCATCAACATTTAGATAAGGATCGCACTTCTGAATGTTGACGCTCAAACCGCGGGCTTTGAGAATGTTACCGATTGAGGCGGCAGTTATACCCTTTCCCAAACCGGAAAGTACACCACCTGTCACAAAAATGAATTTAGTCGGTTTGTTTGCCACTTTTCGCCCCTAATATTATCCTTATGCTACCGTTCCTGATAGGCTTAGGCAAGTAGGTAGGTTAAGCTATAATGCGTGGGATGGAAATAAAACGGATCATCAAAGCCGATGAGGTTAATGAGAGGCTGACTCTTGCCATGCAGTCCCTGTGCAAACAGCTCACCAACTCCGCTCCTAAAACAGCTATCTTTCCGCACTTGGGCCAAGAGGAGTTGCGACAAATAATTGCCGAGGAACATACTGCACTATTCATGGCCATGGCAAAAGATGGAAACTATATCGGTACAACCACTGTCCATGTTTGGCGCCACCCGGTTAGAAAACGAGCGTTTATTGATGACGTTGTGGTTGATTCTAATAATCGCGGCCAAGGTGCAGCCATGGCACTAGTTCAAGCCGCAGTGGATTTTGCCAAGTCGGAATCGGCGGATTATATTGAGCTGACCTGCAACTCAAAAGCCCGTCCGGAGGCCGCACAACTTTATCTGAAGATGGGTTTCGAAATAGTTCAGACGGATGTCTTTCGCTTCGCGTTATCTCAATTCTAGAACATCGAATATAATAGATTCATGAAAGCGCCCGATTTCAATCTACCTGACCAAGACGGCAAAAACCATTCTCTAGCCGACTACCGCGGTAAGTGGCTAGTATTATATTTTTACCCCAAGGATGACACACCGGGGTGCACCAAAGAAGCTTGCAGTTTTCGTGATGGCCGACAGGCTTTAGTCGAGGCCGGGCTGGAAGTCGCAGGCGTTAGTAAAGATACAGTCGCTAGCCACAAAAAGTTCGTGGATAAGTATCAGCTCAACTTTACCCTGCTAGCTGACCCAGAGCTTACGACCATCAAAGCCTACAAATCTTGGGGTCTCAAGAAGTTTATGGGTCGCGAATTCGAAGGCACTTTGCGCAACACTTATTTGATAAATCCCAAGGGCGAAATCGTAAAAACTTACGAGAAAGTCAAACCAGACCAACACGCCATGCAGATTCTAGAGGACTTTGAGGCCCTCGCCAAATGAAGGTAACGGCCGTAGGTACCGGCACCAATTTGGTAACGCCCAACCGATATGGCTCGTCATATCTCGTTGAGACAGACGATAAAAAACTCCTACTCGATATTGGTATCCATAGTTCGCTACGTCTAAAAGAACTCGGACTGACGTTGGCAGATATTGATTTTTTAATCATCAGCCACCGGCACCCAGATCACATTGGAGATCTTATATCTAATTTGATTTCCGTTCACCAAGCCGGCCTGCGCGGTCTAATCCCAGAACGTAAAGCCCCCTTTGAAATCCACGGCTACCCTGGTTTAAAAGCCGACTTTGATACCTTAATGCAGCTGTTTTACCCCGATCGAGCCATCACCTATCCGCTGAGTGTCCACGAACATGGTGACGACGAATTTGATTTGAGCGGCGTTAAAGTGATGACCAAGTTGGTGCCGCACATGGAGCAGTTTATGAAGGCCATCGCAGTAAGGTTAGAGGCTGAGGGTCAAGTTGTTATGTATTCAGGCGATTCTGGTCTGAGCGAGAACCTGGTTGAATTGGCCACGAACGCCGATATTGCCATTATCGAAGCCTCATTCTCAACCAAGCAATACGCCGAAAAGGGCTTGGTGCCAGGCCATATGGCACCGCAAGAGGGCGCCCAAATAGCCGCTAAGGCTGGGGTTAAAAAACTGGTGTTCTCGCACTTGTATGACGGGGCAGAAACTGATGAGGTTATTACTGACAGCGCCCGCAAACTTTTCCAGGGTGAAATTATCATCGCACAGGATAAGCTGCGGCTATTATGACAAATATTTACCGACACAGTGCCGAAAACCACCATCATCTTTCAGTTGGCGCCATAATAGTTAATGACAAAGGCCAGGTGCTCTGTCACCATCACCTCGAAACTAAACATTTTGGCCCCGTCTTCCACGATCTGTATTTATTAATGCGCGAAACCGTGGAACCAAATGAAGCGCTCGAGGCCGCAGTCCAACGTGGTTGCTTGGAAGAAATGGGTGCGGAAGTTAATATTGCAGAATATCTAGGCCCGATCGTTGCCAAATTTAGCGAAAACGGTCGCGAAATCGAAAAAACTACTCTCTATTTTCGTTGCCAATTGATTAAACTTGATGCCGGTCTGCGTGATAGCAATGATCCCGAAAGTAGCAGCGTGCTTGAATGGCACGATACCGATTTTCTAATCAAAAAATCTGCCGATCAGGCCAGGGAACTTGGGCGGGCAGATATAGATGAATCAGCCATTTTACAGCGATTGTCCTAGCCCCGCTTGACCAGCACCATAAAGGCCTCGGCCGGAATATCGACTTTACCAATGCGTTTCATCTTTTTCTTGCCAGCCTTTTGTTTGTCTAAGAGTTTATTTTTGCGGGTGACGTCGCCGCCATAAAGTTTAGCAGTGACGTTTTTACCCAAAGCTTTGATGTCTTCGCGAGCAATGATTTTACCACCGATGGCGGCCTGCAAGCTGACTTCGAAGAGCTGGCGGGGAATGACTTCTTTGAGCTTATCGACCATGGCTTTACCAATCCGATAAGACTCATCGCGGTGAACGATACCACTCAAGCTATCAACCAATTGGCCGCCAACCAAAATATCTAAGCGGACCAAATCTTCAATCCGATAATCAGACAATTCATAACTAAAGGAGCCATAGCCACTGGTCAGGCTTTTGAGCGAATCGTAGAAATCGGTTAAGACGTTGGCTAACGGCGCTTCGAAATCGATTACGGCCAGACTTTGATCGAGATAGTTCAAATTGGTTTGGTGCCCGCGGATCTGATTAATTAAACCGATGATGCCACCAACGTAGGTTTCCGGCACGACAATTTCACCCTTAATCCAAGGCTCTTGGATCGCTTCGATCTGCGACGGATCGGGTAATTCGGCGGCTGATCGAACCGTATTTTTGCTGCCAGTTTTAAGTAAGATTTGGTAGTCGGTTGAGGGATTTGTGGCCACGATTTCTAGGCCGTATTCGCGCTCCAAGCGTTCGGTCACAATTTCCAAATGCAGTAGCCCCAAAAAACCAACCCGAAAACCAAAGCCTAGAATCTGCGAGTTTTCGGGCGTAAAACTTAGCGCCGCGTCGTTGAGTTGCAGTTTAGTTAAAGCGTCTCTTAAGGCCGGATATTGTTCTTGCGAACTCGCAAAAATGCCAGCGTAAACGAAGGGTTTGATCTGACGATATCCAGGTAGGGGATCGGTGGCTGGGGTAGAGGCCGTGGTCATAGTGTCCCCGACTCTGGCCTCGCTAACAGAACGAAAATTGGTTACGGCGTAACCAATTTGGCCGGTGCCCAAGTTGGCTACGGGGGTTTGTTGAGGTTTAAAGATACCCACATCGATTGCTGAACCGGCTTGTTTAGAGCCCATCAGGCTAATTGAAGTATTGGCATCAAGACTGCCATCGACCACCCGTAAATATAGCACCACGCCGCGATAGGGGTCATAAAGTGAATCGAAGATCAGTGCTCTGAGCGGTTGATCGATCTCCCCTTTGGGTGGCGGCACTTCAGCCACGATTCGATCGAGCAAAGCCTCCACACCCGTCCCCTGCTTGGCCGATACTCTCAAAACTGAGTCCGGTTCAATCCCCAGTAGTTTGGACAACTCCCCTGCCACACGATCCGGTTCGGCCGCCGGCAAGTCGATTTTGTTAATAACTGGGATAATAGTAAGCCCAGCCTCAATGGCCAAATAGACATTGGCCAGGGTTTGGGCTTGGATCCCTTGGGCCGCATCAACCACCAAAACGGCCCCCTCGCATGCTGCTAGTGAGCGCGAAACTTCATAGCTAAAATCAACATGACCGGGAGTATCGATCAGGTTCAGGATTTGATCCCGCCAACTCATTTGAACCGGCTGGAGTTTGATGGTAATCCCCTTTTCGCGTTCGAGCTCCATTGAGTCCAGCAGCTGCTCTTGCATTTGGCGCGCCTCAACTGTGCCGGTTAGTTCCAGCAGGCGATCGGCCAGAGTTGATTTGCCGTGATCAATGTGAGCAATAATGCAAAAGTTACGGATTTTGGTAAGAGGGGTTTGCGACATGCGCCTAATTATAGCCTTATTTTGTGATGGCTGTTAGGTTTGCACACAGATACCTAGGTATACCAGTCTAATTCACAATTTGGTTGGTCGGACGCAAGTAATTAAAGAAACGACTAGTGAAGGCATGGGCTTCTTCCAGTCGCATTAGATAACAAGGCAGCAAGTAGCCAACCGTACCGATGGCCAATAGAGCCAAGAATTTAGGCGCCACTACAAATAGGCCACGGTCGCCCACATTGAGCGGCAGCAAATAATTCAGCGACAAATAAATTAAACTGCCCATAATCAGACTGGCCACGCCGATTTTTAGGGCGCCATTCATGATTCGGCCCAGACCAATTGTGGGTAATTTGCGCATTAGTAAGAGGTAGAGAACGGTGGTTTCTAGAGCCGATACGATCGATTGAGCCATGGCCAAACCAACCACACCATAGTGCGGGGATAATATCAGACTCAAAACAATGTTTAGGCCAATCGTGAAAATACTCAGATAAAGCGGAGTCTTGGTGTCTTGAAGGGCGTAATAAAACCTAGCCACCAGGAAAAACAGCGATTGAAAAATAATGGTGGCAGCAAACCAGCCCAAGGTATTGGCCGTAGTTTGGTTACCAAATCCGAACAGCAAGCGCACGATATAGCCACGCAACAGAATGGCGACAGCCGCGGCTGGAACTACAAAGAACAGGATCAAGCGGGTGTTTTCATCAAGCTTGTCGACTAGACCTTTGATGTCGTTGCGGGCGGCCCGGGCTGCTAAATCTGGGAAAGCCGCCGTTGCAATCGAGGTTCCGAAAATAACTAGCGGCACATTCCGAAGGTTGTTGGCATAGTAAAAAGCTGTCAGAGAGCCAGTGGCCAATTGTGAACCGATGATGGTCTGGACGGTGTAATTGATCTGATCGATGCCTTGATCCAAAGCTCTAGGAATCATCAGGCGAATGACGCGGACCACACCAAGATCGCGCAGGCGAAAACGCCAATGATAGCGGTAGCCTAGGCCGAACATACCCAAAATCTGAATTAAGGCTTGGCTGGCTGCCCCGATCACGACACCGATAGCTACGCCGTAAATCGAGAAGCGTTCACTTAAGAAAATAATACCGAAAATTATTCCCAGATTATAAAAAATGCCTGAAATGGCAAAAAACAGGAAACGGTTAAAGGATTGTTGGACAGAGCCCATAACACTGGAGATGGCGAAGAAGACTGGGGTCCAGAGCATAATTCGGGTCAGATTAACCAGGACCTGGTGCCGATATGGGTCAAACCCCGGGGCAATGGCCGAAGAGATTGGACCAACGAAAATGAAAATTAAGGCACAAATCACAATAGTGGCAACAGCTAAAATATTAAGCAGCGAGTTGGTTAAATGCCAAGCCTGCTCGCGTTCTTTTTTGACCCAAAATTCGGTAAAAATTGGGATGAAAGCCACGGCAAAGGCACCTGAGACCATCAAGGTAAAAATTAGGTCAGGTATACGAAAGGCGGCGGCATAGGCGTCGGGCATGGCGCCAATACCAAAGTGGGAAGCCAGCAATCGGTCGCGGACCAAACCTAAAAAACGGCTGGCCAAATAAAAAAAGCCGATCAGGGTGGCTGCCCCACTGAAGCTATTGCGGCGATTGAACTTACTAATCAGTTGCTTCATGCTCTGGTAATTATATCAGTAGCCGAGCGACTTGGCTCCCACTACCTCTGACTCGCAATCTACTGTATTGCCCAGCTGGAAGTTAAGCCCCGGCTGGCTCGCCGACAGCCGCTTGCCCAGCCTCACCTTTGGCCGACTTATCTTCTTTTGGTAAAACACTTTCGACTTCAACCCGTTTCTTTGGCCCAACTAGATCTTCGAACTGTTCGCCTTCGATGGTTTCTTCCACTAGCAACCTGGCCGCAATTTTATCCATATCAGGGCGATGGGTTTTGATAACCTCTTCGGCGCGGGCAGCCGCCTCATCGATCAGCAGTGCCACTTCGTCATCGATCACCTTAGCAACTTCTTCGGAGTAATTCTTGCCTTCGCCCAACTCGCGACCTAAGAAAATGGCATCAGTATGAGTGCCAAAGACACGGTTCTTTAATTTGGTACTCATGCCGTAATCCATCACCATCCTTCTAGCCAAATTGGTGGCGTTTTGGAGATCGTTGGAGGCCCCGGTGGTGACCTCGTCAAAAATAACTTTTTCGGCCATACGTCCGCCCAACATCATGGCCAAATCATCCTTGAAATCGGCCACACTGTTAAGTGACTTTTCTTCATCGGGCAAACTCCAGGTGAAGCCGCCGGCGTGACCCCGCGAGACGATCGAAATCTTGTGCACCGGGTGACAATTCGGCAAAACGTGCGACACAATGGCATGCCCGGCCTCGTGATAGGCGGTGATTTCTTTTTCTCTAGCACTCATAACTTTGCCCCGCCGCTCTGGTCCCAGCATGACTTTCTCGACCGCGGCATTGAGGTCGGCTTGGGTAACTTTCTTTTGATTATGGCGGGCGGCCAAAATGGCGGCCTCATTCATGACGTTGGATAAATCAGCTCCTGAAAAACCCGGAGTCTTTTTGGCAATCTGATTCATGTTGACCTCTTTCTCGAACGGTTTGCCAACCGAATGGACGGCCAAGATTTCTTCGCGGTTCTTCAAATCTGGCGCATCCAGCGTGACCCGGCGATCGAAGCGCCCGGGTCGAAGTAGGGCTGGATCCAGAACGTCGGGCCGGTTGGTGGCGGCCATTACAATCACATTGGTGCCTTGTTCGAAGCCGTCCATCTCGACCAAAATTTGATTCAGGGTTTGCTCGCGCTCGTCGTGACCGCCGCCCATGCCGGTACCGCGCTGGCGCCCAACAGCGTCAATTTCGTCGATAAAGATGATGCAAGGGGCATTCTTTTTGGCCTTCATAAAGAGGTCACGGACACGGCTGGCGCCAACACCCACGAACATTTCGACAAATTCGGAACCAGATATGCTAAAGAATGGTACGCCAGCTTCACCGGCTACAGCTCGAGCCAGCAAAGTTTTACCGGTTCCGGGCGGGCCAAACAGCAGGACGCCCTTGGGGATTTTGGCCCCCAAAGCCTCAAATTTACCTGGGTATTTCAAGAATTCAACAACTTCACTTAATTCCTGTTTGGCCTCCTCAGATCCAGCCACGTCTTTGAACGAGACCTTAGTCTTTTCGTTACCAAACAATCTGGCCTTACTTTTACCGAAGCTCATGGCCTGATTGCTGGAACCTTGAGCTTGGCGCATCATGAAGTAGAAAAAGCCAATGATTAAGAGCACTGGCAGTATGGTTACAGCCAGGTCGAGAATCCGGCCGCCGCTGGTAGTCGGATTTTTGGTGTCGATTGTGACTTTGTGATAATCAATGCCGTAATCGGTCAGGTTGGCCGAATCTTCTTTATAAGCCACCTGCTTGGGAGCGGCAGCATCTTTTAGAACTACAGTCAGCTTATCGCCGTCGACTTCGATTTTGTCGACTTTGCCAGAGTTGGCCTCATCAATAACCTGAGACAGCGAGACATTTTCGGTTTTAACTGGCGAAACTGAAACTACCAGCAAGACCGCCACTGCCAGGAGTGCAACCATTAAAAACCAAAATTTGCGGGCGTTTTTCTTCATACTTCCTCGGCAATTAGATTGTAGGCGGCATTTGCATTCGGTCTGATTTGGTGATCAACGGCCAATTTGGGGAGCCACAGGATTTGGCCGCCGCTATCCGTAATAATGGGCCATCTTAACCGTTCACCGCGAGGCACTTTTTTATCGATGAAGATATCGTGCAATTTACGCCGGCCAGTCGCCTGTTTAATCCAATCTCCCGGTTGATAACTGCGGACACGGTAGAGCCCTAGTGGCAGATCGATTGATGACTGGTCGGGAGCTCGCTGCGTCCCAAAACTCAAGCGAAAACGGCCGAATACTTGTGAGGTCTCAGGTGCTAGACTGACTGCCAAAACCGGGGCGGCCGCCTCACTACCTAAGACAATTGCAACTGTATCATACCTGATCTGTAGCATCAATGACGCAGAGGCGTGGAATTGACTGCCAGCCGGCGCGATTTTCGCCAATTGGACCAAAGACTGGATTTGTCGCCGAGTAAATTCGCGCTCCGGTGCCAGCTTGATCAATACAAAGTGAATGAAAGCCTCTAGTTCGGCCCAGGATTGAGCCGCCAGCCAGGCCCGCGGCAGATCAACGCCAGCAGGAACTCTAAATTGGTAATACAGTTTGGCCAGTCTTTGATCAATCTGAGCGTTTAACTTGGCGTGTTCAGCCAATAGTTGAGTGTGCTGGCGACTCAGATCTTGATCCAGTTCGGCTAGCATTTCATGACGCAAGAAGTTCCGAGTGATGGCTCGGTCTTGATTAGTTTCGTCTTCGTGCCAAACCAAACCGCGACTTTTGGCATAGTCTCTCAGCTCACTTTTGGATAAATCAATCAGAGGTCTTAGGACTCGAGCGCGATTCAGGCTGGCGGCCTGCCCTATTCGGCCGCTGCCCCGTAAAGTGTTCAACAAGCTGGTTTCGATCTGATCATCGCCGTGATGCGCGGTAATAATGGCTTTAGCACGATACTTTTTGGCCTGCTCAAACAAAAAGTCGTATCGTTTGCTCCGAGCTTCGGCTTCGCTGGCTTGGCCCAGCTCTAAGTGAGCGACATCAATCGGCAAGCCATATAAGCGAGCTAGATCGCGCACCAAGCGCTCATCGCGCTCGGCCGTTGATCTTAGGCCATGATTTACATGTGCCACCCGAAGTTGCAGATCACTTTCCGGTTGACTAACTAATAAGTGTAATAACGCTACCGAATCAAGTCCACCCGAGACGGCTACAATGTAGCGCCCGGTGGTGGGAAGTTTGACCGCAAGTGCCGACTTCATACTTATATTGTAGCAATATAAATGCATTTGGTGGCTGCGTTTCGGTTATTAGAAAACCCCTCGGGTGCGTCGCATCTGCGAAGCACCCAAAGGGCGTATTGAGAAAGCTGAAATCACCGAGCAATACCGTGGCCTATGACACCCGGGGGCGTGAACTTCGTGTCGTCGAGATCACGGTCCTTGTAGAGCAAGTCCAGGGCGGCGTTGCGGATGCGGCGCTCTTGCACCTCGTCTGCGTTCAGGCCCTCGACCTTGGACTGATCGAGCTTGCTGCCATCCGGCGGGAACAAGACCACGATCTCCCCCACGATGGCGGAGTTGAGTGCGAGGCATCCGTCGCCGATGTCGGAGACGGAGTAGGTCATCAGGCTCGCGCCGTACGTAGTGTGGTCGTCGGGCACCCAACGGGCGGGAAATGGCGGGAAGCCCTCGCCCTTGGCCATCCAGTTGAGTCTGACGCTGAGCGTGGCGTAACTGCCCTCACCTTCTACGGCGATAGTGCCGATCTCGCCTCGATAGAGGCGGGCCTTTATTTGGTTATGAACCTCAATCTGGCCGCCGACGTATCTGGCTGCGATTTCGTCTGTCAAAATCACTTATGCCTCCTGAGCACTAGTGAAGGAACTTCTTGCGAATTAAAGCAACTGTAGCATAAAACTTAAGAACAGTCAATTCAAAACAGTAAATATAAAGAATGGCCCTAACATCGTTGGGACCATTCTTTGGTGGCTGCGGTAGGATGGTGGCTTCGCCACCTGCTCGCCTTTTATTACTAAGCGAAGCTTGAATATAGGTTGGCGAGCTAGCTGAACCTACTTGGGTCGGTTCAAATCCAATCATCAAATAACAAACGCCGAACACTTGGATGATCAGCGTTTGTTGGTGGCTGCGGTACTTTGTATAACTTCCTCACATGCTCGAAGCCAGCTTCTGTGCGTGTTCGTCGTTATAGTCTTTGAACCTCGGCCGTCGCCGCACGGTTCAAATCCAACTATCATAGACAACAAATGCCGACTACTTTCGCAGTCGGCATTTGTTGGTGGCTGCGGTAGGATTTGAACCTACGACCAAAGGCTTATGAGTCCTCTGCTCTACCACTGAGCTACGCAGCCGCGTCGCAGCGGCACTTCCGGCTGACGCTGCGACGATTTCTCGCACAGCTCTAGCCTTCACATCGCTGCTCCTTACCGCATTGTAAACGGCTGGCGCCTGGTTTCCAATGCGGGATTAGCCGAGTAATTATACGATGTATTAAACTGTTGGTCTAGACTAGTTGGGCTCTTTAGTGCCAAGTTTCAGATAAAGCGAACCGTAGGTAATAAAACCGGCCAGAAAACTTAGGGCCATTAAGAACGAGAACAGATCGGTCAATTTGGTGACGGCCACTGTCAGGATGCCGAAGCCAAAGGCAAACATGATGTCGTACATGCCGTATTTGAGCTTGGCCTTAATATAGCTGTCGTTGATTTTGGCGGAGGCACGAAAGAGCTGGATCGAAACGAGAACCAGTCCAATGCCCACAATCACGTGGATAAGCCCAACCGCAATTACCGCAACTTTTTTGAAACCGGCAACGTCGCTGTCTGCACCGCCGAGGACGTTTAGAGCCATACCGGCCACAAACATCACCACTAGCATCATTACCATGCGGCGGACATTGCTGATCAATTTTGCATCCATTGGCTTAGCATAAGCGTAAACCCTGGTTTAAGCAAGTTAAAACAAAAATGCCCAATTAGGAACTATTAAGCGAGTGCAAACCAAGTCACCAGACTGTTTGCGCGAGCTAAAAGTGAAAGCACATGGAAACTGAAGTGACCCACCGGTGGAGGGTCACGAAAGTTGGAATGTTGATTTCACTTGGTAGCGGGGGTTGGATTTGAACCAACGACCTTTGGGTTATGAGCCCAACGAGCTACCAGACTGCTCCACCCCGCGGCGTAAATAACAATCTAACAGATTAGTGTTTGGCTGTCAACCTGTAGCGTTTAGGACCCAAACAAGAAATCAAACCACTGGGCAATGTGTGATTTTGGCTTTTGAGTAGCCGCTTGTGTTGTTTGGTCGCTGGCTGATTGGTCGGTTCTGGGCAAAATAATTACGCTCTCCCCTGGGCTAGCCAGCCCCAACTTGGCTCGAGCCTGCTTTTCTTTAAAAGCATCGGTTTGATAATACTGAATCTGGTAGCTGAGCTGGTCTTTTTCGTCATTAAGTTTAGTAATTTGGGTATTCAAACCATTTATCTGGGTCTGCAAGTCGTGGTTACGTTTAATAACGCCGACTAGAATTACTAATAAATAAAGGCTAGCTAGGATACCGATGACGATGCCAAGATTGGCGCGGGTAAAGTACTTACGCATACCCCTATTTTAGCCTATAAATCGAAAACCCACTCAGTGGGTTTGGTAAAAACCGTTTGAGTGGGTGGACCTGGGCGGGTGGGGAGTTTGTGGCTCCCCACCCGTACCCTGGTTACTCCGAGGAGGGCCCGGAGTACTTGGCAGTGAGACTGAGCTGGGCTAGCTCACTGCGCGATCGCGGCGCCGATCAGCCGGTCGAGGTGGCCGGTCGCGTCGTCGTCGGGTGGATGTCGTCGCGCATCTTGGAAACCAATGTGGCCCTTGCGGCCTCGGTTGCCCCGAAGGGCGTCTGCATTCGTGTCATGGTGACGGGTGTCCTTTCAGACGTTCGACGGTCGCTGATGCCCCACCTGGGTGAGCGCATCGGTTTCGCTGGCGTGGGTTTTGTCGCTTGGGCGCTTGAGCGTAGAAGCTCCAATCCGTGACGGACGTTGTAGCACCTCCTGGATTACTCACCCCAACCAGTGATGTAAGTATTATACTCTCTTGTCCCCTTTTGTCAACCCTTTAATGCTTACCCACAAAAAGCGAAAACCCGCCTGAGTTTTGTCTCAAACGGGTTTTGGGTGCGACCGGGGGGGGTAGGAGGCGGGCGTCAGGCCCGTAAGCTTGTAAGCCCGTGAGTCCCACCCCACACCCGGAGAGCTTTGCTCGCTGTTTCCCGGAGGGGAGTGCGCGCGAACAGGGACGAACCGCGCACCCCCGATCCGGTCGGGATGAGCTGGATGCCACGTAGTTTTGGCCCGCCGGGCCTCCTACGTGGCGCCGCCGGGCTTCTTCTGGCCGGCGGTGGTCGACGGCGGATGGATGCTCGTCGCTTGAGGGTCGACGATCTCGCGCATGAAGGCCCCGTGGGGCTGAAGTTCTCGTCTCATGGCTAGCCGTCCTTTCAGACGTCCATCGGGCCTTGATGCCTCGGGTTCGAGCGCATCGGTGTCGTCATGGCGCTTCTCGCGCGCCGCTTGCTGGTCGGAGCTCGCAGCTCCCTTGCACGCCAGCCCGGTCTGATGCTGATTAAGGCAGTTGAACTCTTCGCGTGATCTGCCTCATCACAAACCGAACCAGTCGATGCCTAAATTATGCTCCCCCATTCACACCTGTCAAGACTTTTATGCTTTAATTCTGCTCCGGGCATTATACTAGTGTTATGCAGCCCCTAGACAAAAGCCAGAAACTCGTTGCTTTCGCCTGGACTCTGAGCGCGTCTGTAGTCATTCTGGCCTTTGTGGCCTGGGGCAGTGGCTTGCGCTGGGATCTGACTGCCATCAACGCTTACAGCCTGTTCCCCCTGTTTGGATTGCTGGCCTTTAGCCTGATGTGGTCGCACTATGTCGCTAGTGTGGCTCGACAAGTTTTAAAACTCGATCACCAGGTACTGAAACGCTATTTTGATCTGACCAGTTTGGTGGTTCTGGCCCTAATATTACTGCACCCGGGCCTGCTCAGCTGGGCCTTGTGGCGTGATGGCTTGGGCCTGCCTCCCGGCAGCGAATTTTTATACGTTGGCAAGGCTCTAAAAACTGCCGTTATTTTGGGTATGACGGGTTGGGCTATACTGCTAGCCTACGAACTCAGGCGCTGGCTCAAAACCAAGCCCTATTGGTGGGTATTCGTGCTCGCCACCGATGCCGCCATGATTCTAATTTTTATCCACAGTCTCAAACTTGGCTCCAATCTGCAAACTGGCTGGTTTCGGGGCGTTTGGTTATTTTACGGCGCCAGTTTAGGGCTTTGCCTGATTTATATATACATCAAAAAGCTAGCATTTACCCGAGAAAATCAAGTTTGACCGTGGCTCCTCCGGGAGTATAATAAGCTCAAGCGCTCGTTGAAATGAGGTGTGGGATGAAGACCATCATCGGACTCAACTGCCGAAAGTGCGGCCAAACCAGTGAATTTGCCGAGAACGTCACCGTCGTCTTTCTCGATGGAAATAAGGCCTGCTGCTACCGCTTTGGTTGCTCCAAGTGCGGCACTAGCAATATGCATCGTCTCAGCCAGGCAAAGGCGATCGAGTTGATCTTCCGCTACGACTGCCCGATCGAAACCTACTCCCTGGAAGCAGAACTGCTTCAGGTTAAAGATAGCCACCCGGCCATCACGGCTGGCTGAATCAACCCAGGAGGTGTCTCTGGCCCATAACTCACATTTATAAATAACGCTTCAGCGGCTCGATTACGCATCGGGCCGCTCGTCATACAGATTGATATATTAATTACGAAAAAGACCCACGGTTGGACGTGAATCCTTTCCGTGGGCCTAATGAACTCGTTTGGCGGCTCTCCGGGTGACTCGAGCCAGATGCAAAGTGGCCCAAGCATTGGCATCGGCCAGGGCTAGAGCCATGCATTCTTTGTCGTCGAGCTCCCACGAGCGCTGGAGGCTTTCGAGGGCCATAGCCTCATAATCCAGCTCCTTGCCCTTTTTAGCAATCCGCTTGGCCTGTTTCTTGCTATCGGCCATCACATACTCCTCAAGTTCGGGCCAGAATTAGTTCTGGCGTGTGGATGTTCGAACATTTCTACCAGGTCTCGGCTTCGTCGAGCATGCCCAGGTATACGACCAGGAGAAAGGCACCGATCGCAAATCCGATAGTCCCGCCTCCGACTCGACCCCAAAACCCATGCCCACTTGAAAATCCCACGATAGTTGGAATAGCAAAGATCGCTAGACCAAGAGCAGATAGGAACATGAGTTGGAGCAGATTGCCGAGAATTTCTAGTTTAGGCATTCCGGCCTCCGCGTCGTAAAAGAATGTCAAGCTACCATAAAGGTTACAAGACTGACCTGGCAAGTCAATCTATTGGTTTTGTTATACTCATAAGGACAGTTTGGGTGCGGGCCCGTAGCTCAGCGGTCAGAGCAGTCGGCTCATAACCGATTGGTCGTTGGTTCAAATCCAACCGGGCCCACCATAAATAAAACGAGTTTTCTAACCTGTAAAACTTTATGACTTTGCCTCGAGCCTAACTTGATTTTGAACCTACAGGTTAACGTAAGTATTGACAGATACAACTAATTATGCTATCATTTGAATCATTGCTCTCGAACAGGAAGCCGAATCACCATGATGAAGATCGAAGGCAAGTTCACCCCAACTCCCGACCTCGGCCCAGACCGAGCCACCATTGTGGTCGACATCTTTGGCCACACAACGCCTGACCTTCGGGTCGTCCAAGCCCTCCGCCAGACAGGCGGTAGCTACCAGCCCGAAGTGGGTTGGGACAGCCTCCGCAGTTGCTACCACGTCGAAGCCAATTGGTGGCCCGACAACACCTGGGGCGATGACTTCCGACTGATCGAACGCCGTTTGGCAAGCGTGGTCGGAGACTGGAACACCGCCGTGCACTACGAATACCCTGACGGGGAATTCAAGGAAGGCACACTGATCGAAGCACTTCTGGAGGCATAAAACCCTCTGGTCCTCACGCCCTTTGGGTGCTCGCACTAAGAATGCGAGCGCTCAGGGGCGTTCGCATTTTAGGAGTTCACTGCCAAGCTGGTAGTACTCAGCCCAGGGCTGTCCTTGAGAACCCGATACCACTCGATTAGCTCGCTCTTGATATGGTTCCATCGAGATTCGACCAAGTCCACCAAGTAATTGACTTACCGCAATAATTATGATACTATTTTGTTCATTCTTTGAAATATTCACACCTTGTCCGCGCTTTCGACAGAAGGACACAGAATGGATTACGATCTCCCTCCTGCTCACCCCGACATCGACGCCATTCGGGCCATCCCCGGATTCAAATTCTTGGGTAACTACCCGATAGTTCGACTCGACACCGAGCGCTCGAGCGGCGAATTCATCCATCGACTTTGCCGGCGCTACGGCGCTGACAACGTCACTCTGGGGCCTGCTCTCAATCGCGATGGTTCCCCCTCAAACGGATCGGAGGCCGTTTACTTGCGCGAGGGCGCTCGACCCACCCACTGGTGGTGGCGTTGCTTGTACTGGATCGGTGATGCCATGATATCGATGGGCTCAGAGAACTGAGGGTAACTCTCGAGCAACTACGAAAGGATGGCACTAATGCAGCATCGCATTACCCACGTGCTTTACTTGTCGGTGGTTCTGGTCAGCGCTTTGGGGACGGGAGCAGCCTTCGTCTACCTGACGATGGCTCACCTTCCACCAACCGCCAGAACCGTGACGCCTCAAAACCAGGTCATAACACTGGTCTGGTGCATTTGTTTGATCGCCGCGTTCATTCTTGAGGAAATCTCTTGGAGGTCGCGGCAGGCGAGCTGAAGTGCTAGACCGCACTGACCCGAAAAAGGAGATCCAAGTGCCAACCGACCTGAAAACCATCCGACTGCCCGAGCGCGACGACATGCTGCAGCGGCTCACCGGTGTCATGGACGATCCGCACGCTGTTGAACGTTTCTACCCGCTCATTCTCAGGAGCGCCGGTCGTGAGCTCAATGGCATGGGGGTTGTCAACATGGTCGCGCTGGCCATCGAGGACTATTGCAACGGCATGCCTCCAGTCGTCAAGAGTGCTGTCTATATGAACCTCCGGCGCTACGTGACGGCGCTGATCGACGACGATGTGGTCAGGGCCGATGCCTTCGCCTTACTCGACGAGGTCAATGCCGAACGAGGACAGGAGGCCCTCTAAACCTCCACCGCCCTTTGGGCGCCTTGCTAATCCGGCAGCTGCCGGAGCGAGGCGTCCGAGGGGCGCCTTGCTTTTTTGGCCAATTATTAATTGACTTATCATGAGTTTTGTTATATTTTGATAAACATTCGTAAGACGCACCTGACCAATCTAGCGAAAGGACGCAGATGGCCACGGATCTGGAAATCGCCCGGCGCTCGGACGCCGAAGCTGAAATCAGAGAACGGGTGGCAAATTGTCAGCGACCCGAAGCCGACGAAGGGTTCGAGCGCTTTCATCTCCAAAAAACCTTGGCCGAACGTCGGGATGTGATAGCAAACAACCCGGAGTGGGCGCAGCGGCTCAGCCGGGAGCTTCGCATCGACCTAGTCACCGGATTGCCGCTGATCGAGGTCTCGAAGCTGTTCATGCAGTGTTCGTTCATGGACCGACACGATACCACAGCATCTTTGCAGCGCTGTGGTGGTGCGGCAACATCGGCTGTTAAGGATCCAGACACGGGTAACTACCTGTGGCGCTGCACCGATGACAGAGGTCGGCTCCGCATTGGAGTAAGCGTTGAAGCGTTCGATCTAGTTCCGCAACTTCCCACACACTCAAGGGGTGGTCATAATGCTCCTCTATAGACCAAGGGCGCTCAGGCAGACTGAGGCCAGCATCCGCAGCTACATCACGCTTTGCCAGAATGAGTACGTTGCATCGCTCCAGTCCGGACCGGGAGTCGATCCTGAGCTGGACAGGCTCCTGCTGGAAGAAGCGGTTATGGAGCTGCGGGTCTACGCCAAGGAACACCCCCGCCGAGCCAGAAAGTTGGCCGAGGAGCTCAAGATAAAGCTCGAGCCGGTCCCGGCAGAGTCGACTCATTAGGAGGCGCAATGATCTTGTTTGGAGTCGACTGGTCCGACGGCGAGAGCGAGAAGAAATCGCTGGCTCAGTTCATCTTGTTCATGCTCGCCGCGATCTCGATCGGGATCATCTTCGGTATCGCGTTGGTGAATAGCCACTAAGGAGGCGTGATGGACCGTTGCCGACTGTGCCACTTTACCAAAGGTGCGCACGACACGAAGTGCCCGTTTTTGGTCGACGACCCAGATTTCACCGCCGCAATGACGGCCTGGGAGGCCGGCAACGACGATGGTCGCAGCGGCCGCCCGAAAATCGGCGATAACCCCCAGTACCTATTGGGATACCGAATCGGCGAAGCTGCCGCCGAGGAGGCCGAGAACGGTGTCCCGTGGACTAGTTAGCCCACCAGCCCCGCTAGCCTTCAGCCGACAATTCGAGCTGGGGGCCGGCGGGGTCTTTACTTATAAATGGATATTTTTGGCATAATAAAAAGACCTTCACGGATGAGGGCCTTTTTATTTACGTCAACCTTCTTAGGCTGCTTCGGGCTTCTCAGCGTCGTCGCCAGCGTCATCGCCAGCAGCGTCGTCGCCACCCATAGGTGCAGCGGTAGTAGTGTCATCGCTAGCAGTGTCGTCGCCAGCTGGAGCACCAGTGGTTGCCGCGTCGTCGTCAGTCTTGGGCATATCGTCCATATCTTTGGTTTCCCTTCTTTTGGTTGATGTGATGATACTATTATTACCCGTCAGGCCTATGGCGGTCAACTGGGTAATTTAAAGGATGCTATTTCACCAACTCAATTCTCCCGCTCCAACTCTTCCTCCTCCCATACCCCCTGCCCTGCGTCTTTGTCGTTCGGCCTCTCAAACTGGCTAGTTAATTGGATCTTAAAAGATCTAGTAAGACCTTGGGGAGACAGTTTGCTTAGGCCGAACGACCATTATCTTTTTCTATGCAGCGGATTGCGAAGGACTAAGTAAGGGGAGATATAGACTGAGCAATCTGCTCAATTTGAAACAAAAGATAAACTCCCCAGCCCATTTTTTTGTATCGACTAGGTTAGTAGTCGTAATGGGAGTAAGAAGAGAGAGCTTACACAAAAAATGGGCTGGGGAGAGAAGTTAGTAGAAAATCATTAATAAAATCAAAAAACGCCCCGAGGGGCGTTTTTTGCTTATACCGTTTGTCTTTTAGCGATCGGACTTCTTCAGAATCGGCAGACCGGTTCTGGCGTTCTCGATAACCATGTAACCTGCCGGTAGATCCTCGCAGGCACCTTCGCCCTCAGCTCGAGCAAAGAAGTAAATCCGCTGCACGCGGCCACCCTTTAGGGTAACGTCGCGCATGTGCAGGTAATACAGCTGACCTTTCGAGTTCGTGTGTTGATATGCTGCCACAGTGTTATTCCCTGTTTAGTTAATATCTCCAGATTAAGCTAATGGTTCACCTCTTGTCAACCTGTTGACTCCTGTAAGAAAAGGTGGTGCTCCTGTTATCAGGTTGAGGTTATTTAATCACTAGATAGTTATAGATGTAGGTGCCGCTATCAGTTGGAGCAGTATTAGTATCGATTGTGAAGCTAGTGGCACCAGTTGTGCCATTAAAGTACTGGATAGCAGCCGAGGCAGTATTGGCCGGGGTTAGGACCACTCGAGGAGCGCTGCCATAAGTGGTATGGAAGTTGACTGTCACAACGGTGCCTGGCAGCGTCACCCCGGAACAGCTGGTGCCAACTTGAATGGTAACGGTGCCAGCTACGTCAGTGCCGCTAACTGAAGGACTACCGGGCGAAGTACAAGCCGCCGCTCCAGCCGAAGCTGTCGGCGCAGTCCCACCACTAACGATGTGGCCGTTGACGGTGATATCGCCAGTAACCGTTAGGGCAGCGACAGTCACAGTCATGGCGCTAGTGTCAGCGGTAAAGAGGGGTGTGCCAGTCGAATTCTGGATCACAAAGGCCGATGCTGAGTTACTAGTGTTTTTAGATAGGACCGCTCCAGTATTACTAACGGTTAAGAAGTTGACGTTCGAGGAATTTTGAATGTCTAGGGCGTCGGCGGTGCTCGAACCCAACTCGACCGTTAGGGCTACGCCAGTATCCAGGGTACCATCGCCAACCACCAATTTGCCTCTGGTCCCAGTAATAGACACACCGGCCGAAGCGTTAGCGCTGGGTGTCACAAGCAGGCTCCCGGAGTTATTCGATCCCACTTGGACGGCATTGCTGTTGGCACTTTGGCCCAGAGTGACGATAGAGCTGGTGGTATCAACGTTAAAGATGTTAGCTCCAGCCGAGTTTTGGATGTTGAAGACCCGCGAGCTGTCTTCCAACGGTTTGATGCGCACCGGCGAATCGATCAGGCCAAGCAATTGCAAGGCGCCGCCGGGGCTAAAGGACGTAGCTGATGATGATTGCTCCAGCTGAACGGCATCGATGTAAATGGTCCTGGCCACAGCATCGGATTGTTTGACGTAAACATAGCGGGTGCCGGAAACGGTACCGGTAGTAAAGGTGCACTCAAAGCGCGTCCAGGTTGTTGTCACGGTTTGGGCGGTTAAACAATCTGTATCCGTCGAGCCATTATCAGAGCGTCCAGCCTTAAAGGTCGTCATGCTGCCGGTCGAGAGTTTGGCAAAGAAGTGGAAAGTATAGGTGGTTGAACCTGCCAACTGAAAACCAGTGTATTTGGCACCGTCATTAGCTGCGGCGGTCGTAGTTATGGCTAAAGAGGAATTGCCCTGAACCCGATTCGAAGTATCCCTGGCAATGGTTGCGCTACCCTTGAGCGCCCAACCGGTGGTAGTATTCTCAAAATCGGGGTTTAAGATCAGGTTAGCCGTGGTTGAACTATCAACATTGATTAAGTTAGCTTGGTTGGTGTTTTCGACCACGAAGATCGATACGGCATCATTGCTAGCTTGCGGGCGCACGATGACACGACCCGGTGTGCCGAGACCAGCATCGTTCGTACCGCCCTGAATTAAGACGTTACCCCCGTTGGGCAGCCCAGCGCCCGTACTATTGCCGCCCTGTAGGGTCAGAAACCCTGCACCGTTATTACCGCCACTTATTGTTATCTTGCCCCCACTAAAGCTGCTGATGGTACCGCCGGTTAAAGTTATCGTCCCACCGGCTGCAGCACCAGCACCGGTCCCGGCAGTGATATCGATGTTACCGCCATTGCCTGGACCGGAGGTAGCCGAGCCAGCAAAGATTTGGACGCCACCACCCGCACCACTAGTGGCCCCACCAGCCCCGCCTTGGATCGTCACAACGCCGCCAACA
>DATIHN010000018.1 GCA_035480635.1 Candidatus Saccharimonadales bacterium | reverse complement strand
TCACATTTTGCAAGACTTGGCCGCCCAGCAAGTCACGCGCCAGATTATTGTGAATATATTGTCGCAAAGTCCTGGAGCCAGCATTGGTGCCGAACAACAACAAATCATTAAACGAGTGCTCGAGCAAGTCCCCAGCCCTGGCGACGTTCGTCATGACTACCCTGGGTCGGGCAACGGTGGTGACGGTAACGAATAATTGCCATAACAGCTATTGACAAAGCATTAGTTTTTTGGTAATATAGGTATCACAAAACCAGGTAATTCACCTGGTTCCGCACCTATCAGGAGGCAGCCAGATGGCTGTTGAGAGCCCACCAAATCCCCTCAGCCCGCCCGCTGCCGAACCGTTCGACCGCCGTAAGCACACCATTAGTGCGGTAGCGGCCGTCATCGGCACCTTTGTCTTCGTCGTTGTGCTCGCGCTCATCGTTGGAGGCATTGCCTTCGTGGCCGGCCACAACAGCGCTGTATCAACCCAGAACCAGCCGTTCACGAGCAGCCCGAACCCGAATGCCAACCAGTCGGTCGGCACCACGCCGGTCAGCCAACCGCAAGCCGACCCCACGCCGAGCCAAGCGGCCCCGCTACACAGCACCTGTCCGGTCCATCTGGACCAGACTGGTTTGAGCCAAGTGGCCATTGCCCAGAACCTGATCGAGATCGTTCAGGCGGGCTACCAGCTGAGCAATGCCGCCTGCATGAGCACAGCGGTCAACTCTCTCTCTGACTTGGAGGTCGGCCGCAACGATGCCAGCAGCGGGCAACTAGACCCGTTCAGCGCCGGGCCGGTCACCGTCACCGCGGTCACGGAGCAGGGCTGTGGCAACTGCGTCGGTGGATCGCAGTGGGACATCACCTACACCGTCGGTGGTGCCAGCCACAACTTCAAGATGGCCATGCACTACTACGGTGGCCAGCTGCCGGTTTTCTTCAGCGTTCCCCCGACCGCCGACATCATCGACTTCCCGTAAGTGCGGTTTGGCCCCGGATCTCCGTTTCGCATCTAATGCGGATCGGAGGCCGGGGCCTTTCGTGTTTTATAACCATTTTCTTGGCTCAAAGCATCAATCAAACCTTATGGCATCAGCCAACCCTTTGGTGTACCATAAGCAGTATGAAAAGGTGGTGGGCAATAACAGGTATCGCCGCGCTATTGCTGCAGTTGATAGTCCTTTTGGGATCCAGCGGCGTCCAAGCGATCCAAGATCCAGGTGGCGGCGCCACTAACCCCAATGTGGCCATATGGGTCGATCGGGCTCACATATCCTTCCGCGGCCATATTTATTTCGACGGCAACATTGGTGACGGCCACTTTACTTATTATCGTATCGACGACCCAGACCAATGCACGGACTTCATCGCTAACTTCAGTACCGACCGACGGAGTGCTGATGTCGCGAACGATCCGGATTTAATCTATCATGAACTAATTTATTCTGTTCAAGCTGGTGGTTGTTCGGGCAAAGAAGAGCATAATACCGCAATTACTATTGTTGGCACATCTAATAACTTAATATCCTTCCTGTGGGTGGATAGTGGAACAATAATCCGAGCCGATGACGGCAAGGAATACACTCTCAACAAAGATGTGGGCACTTTCTTAGAAAACGAATCCAATTGTCGTGATAGCATTACCGCCACCAATGGTAAAGATTCTGGGACCTTAAGTGTCTGGGCCAAGAGTGGCGACGATATCAAGAATGACTATAACTGGTACCCGTTTGATCAGACTCTAGAGGACCAAGTTAAAAACGGCCAAACCACCTCCAAAGACGGTTGTGTGGTCTCAAAACCAGTCAATATCCAGATTGGCAATACCGAAAACGCCACTAAGCCCCCTGGTAGTGGCGCTACCTCCCAGCACGATGATGCGGCGGCATCTGGTTGTTCAATCAGCGGCGGTTTCGCCTTCATCCTCTGTCCTACGATCGATATGGGCAACCAAATTTTTCGGGGGTTAGAAAGCGAAGTCGTCAATATTCTCCAAACCGGTCCGCTCGATAATCAAAGTTACCAGGGCGCCTATAACGTTTGGCAGGCCTTCCGCGGACTAGCTAATATTCTCTTTATTTTGATCTTTTTGGTGGTCATATTTTCGAGCACGCTCTCGATTGGATTAAGTAACTATGATATCAAAAAGATCTTACCGCGGTTGGTTATAGCCGTAGTTTTGGTCCAGTTTTCATGGATATTGATGCAGCTCGCTTTCGATATTACTAATATTATCTCAGCCGGTATTGCCGACTTAATTACCAGGGCCGTACCTTCAACAGTCAATACGAGTCCCAGTGATGTAATCAATGCTGTTGGCATAGCCATTACTGGTATAGCAGCGGTGGCTATCACTGTCGCCTTTGCACTACCTTTAATAATCGCTCTCTTTAGTTTGATTTTGAGCATCTTAGCGGTGTTTTTGACGCTTGAGTTACGTAAGCTGATTCTCTTAATCTTGATAGTGCTAGCGCCTTTTGCCTTCATTGCTTGGGTTTTACCCAACACCGAAAGCATCTTTAAAACCTGGTTCAAAACCTTTAGTCGCTTGCTATTGATGTACCCTTTAATAGTTTTACTTTTTGCCTTTGCCGGTATTGGTTCAGCCATTGTCAATTACTCCCCAAGTGCCGATATTTGGCAGATTATATTAGCCTCACTCTTCCCAATTGCTGCCTTCTTTGCCGTGCCGATGACGTTCAAATGGGCCGGAAGCGGACTAACTGCTGCTAACAATGCATTCGGTAAGCTCACTGCCGGAGCGGGCAATAAGCTGGCCGGCGACAGGCTGAGCGATCTAGAAAAGCAGCGACAATCGAACAGGGCTAGAAACCGGGCCGCCAAGCGTGAAATCACGGCCGGCAAGCTCTACAGTGGTGGTTTTTTTGGCCGCAAGGCAGCTCGTGCATTAACCGGCAATAAGGGAAAAATCGGCAATGCCAGACTACTTGAAGCCACCCGCAAAGCCCAGGAGGAGCAAACCAAGGCCGAGCGAGATAAGCTCTCGGTGGCACTTGAGCGGGACATTGGTAACGACACGGGACAAGAAGCTACTTTGCTCAAAGCTGCAAAGAGCTCAAACGAATATACCCGCCAGGCCGCCTACGAGGCTATGATCGACAGGAACATGTTTGGGACTAAAGGGTTGGCAGGGCTGGCCGGCGCGAAGATGGACAAAGACGTGGCCTGGCAGAGAACCAAAAACAATAAATGGAGTGATATTAGTGATAAAGGCGGATTTATGCTCGAGAGTGGCGGTCTTGAAGAAAAAATTGATTCCTTTACCAAGAAAGCCTCACTGGCTCAAATTGCCAAAACCAAGGCCGGAGCCGCCCAAGCCATTTACGAAAGTGGCTCAGTAGCTGCTCAGCGTGAATTCGCAACTAAGGCTGCGTCGATACCGAGTCTTCAGCCCCGCTTGATGGCTGATGTTATTACTGACCAAGGCACTTGGTGGACTAAGATCGGGGATAAGGTTGGCGTACCAATGCCGGAGCAAGTGCCTTTTGACCCAGAGAAGAGAAGAGAGACATGATTCTTAATGCAGCTCCAATAAGTAAGCTCTGTTAGGATTAAATTATGGGTCAATATAAAGTACCTCAAAACGTGGAAGCCGAAGATAAAATCATCGGCGCCCTGACACTCAAGCAATTCATCTACACCGTGGCTGGAGTCATGATTGGGCTAGTCAGCTTTTTGACCATGCGCAAAACGCCAATAGTGATGTTGATTATTGGCCTGCCGCCAACAGCCTTCTTTTTACTACTGGGTTTGTATCAGCGCCAAGATCAGCCGTTTGAGGCTTTGTTTCTATCGCTAGTTAGTTTCATGACCAAACCGCGCAAACGCATTTGGATTAAAGAACCGATCGAAGAGGTCTTTAAAATCGAGGCGCCGAAAATTGTGAAGGAAGTTACCCAACGCGATCCGGAGGAGGTCCGCGGTCAACTGGAGCGCTTGAGCCAGATCGTCGACACTCGTGGTTGGAGCTCCAAGAAAGCCGAGTTACAGGAACCCAGCGGCGAGGCCGGGCTGGAATCAGAGGGTCGATTGGTGGAACCCAACTTGCCGGCTAGCGGCGAACCGATTGAAACTGACGTTAGCCTGGCTGATGATATTTTGGATTTTCAAAACAACCCCAGCGCCCACAACATCGGTTCCCTCATTAAAGACCAAGCCAAGACCATCCGCGAGGAAGCGGTAAAGAAACTCCACGCCCAGGCTCAGGCTCAAACCACGCCGCCGCCGGACCAACAAGTGTCGGTTGGGTCTAGTAATTTGACGACAGATCAAACTCCGGCCCCCGATGCCACCTACCAACCGACGGCCACTACCAGCCCTCAGAGTGCGACGGTGACCGCTAGCCAACCCCAGCCCGGCCGCCCGGCTACTGGCCAGGGCAACAATGTAAGCGCAAGCGAGCCTGCTCGCCGAAGCGACGAAGTAAGCGTAGGCGAGATGACTACCAACCCGTTGGATGATATACTCAAGCTAGCAATGGATAATGAGGACCTAACGGTCTCTCAGGTAGCGGCCCAAGCCAACCGCAAAGCTCCGCTGGCCGAGGGCCAATCTGTTAGCTTGAGAAAGAATGGCAAAAGCTAAAGCACAAGACCAACTCAAAAGTACCCAGAACTCTCTAATAGTAGGTGAGATCAAAGACGGCATCCTGGTCCTCAAAGACGGAACCTTGCGGTCGGTTGTTTTTGCCAGCGCCATTAATTTTGATTTGATGAGCAGCCGCGAGCAAGATGCGGTTGAGTATGCCTACCAGGGTTTTCTTAATTCTCTACATTTTCCGATTCAAATTTTGATTCGATCGCAAAAAGTTGACTTGGACAATTATATTGAAAAGCTCTCAGGCCTTAGAGCCCAACAAGACAATGAGCTTTTGGGATTACTAATGGAAGACTACATCGCCAACATCAAAGGCTTGATCGAAGAAGTCAACATCATGAGTAAACAGTTCTACGTGACTGTGCCTTATTTCCCGCCGCTAACGACCAAGACCGGCTTCTTTTCGTCGCTGGCTAATACCCTCAGGCCGCAACAAGTTACCACTGTGACGGAGCAGCAGTTTAATGATTACAAAAAAGAGCTGTCGCAACGCGTCACCCAAGTTACCAGTGGCCTTAACCAAATCGGTATCAGGGCCGTTAACCTCAATACCCAAGAGTTAGTCGATCTCTTTTATAGTTCTTATAACCCAGATGTGGCCCAGAACCAGAAGTTGATTGATCCAGCCCAATTGCAGGGAGCAACCGTTACTAAGGGCGAGGGGGCTGCGCCCAAACGAACTTTGCCTAGTGCTGCCATTGGCAGCGATAGTGAGGAACCAAAGTAATGGCCCTATTTAGGCGTAAGAGCCAGCCTAATGCCGCATTACCCCAGCAAATGCAGGAGCAACAAGAGGCTGAATTAATTTATAGGCAGGGGATTGTGACCCTGCGCGATTTGATTGCACCACCCTCATTCGAGGTTGAATCCGGCCACGTTCGAATTGGCAAACGCTATGCTAGAACCCTATACGTTTACGGCTACCCCCGCCAAATTTTTACTGGTTGGCTCTCGCCGATTATTAACTTAGATGAAGTCATCGATATTTCGATCTTTATTTATCCGGTCGAAAGCCGAGTGGTGCTGGAAAACCTGCGCCGCAAAGTTGGTCAATTGGAAGCCACCTATTCCATTAACCAAGAAAAGGGTCGGGTGCGCGATCCGGGTCTGGAGGCAGCTATTCAAGATGCCGAGGAGTTGCGAGATAAATTGCAAGTTGGGGAGGAGCGTTTTTTCCGCTTTGGCCTCTACGTCACCGTCTACGCCAACTCGCTAGATGAGTTAAATCAAACCCAGCGCAAGATCGAAGGCATCTTTGGCCAATCTTTGATTTACACCAAACCGGCGACTTTGCAGATGGAGCAGGGCTTCAACGCCACCCTCCCAGCTGGTGATGACGAATTGCAAGTCAGCCGCAATATGAATACGGGCGCACTTTCGAGCACCTTCCCGTTTACTTCGGCTGAACTAAGCCGTAATGAGGGTATCCTATACGGTTTGAACCGCCACAATAATGGCTTGGTGCTGTTCGATCGTTTTAGTCTAGAAAACGCTAATATGGTGGTGTTTGCCAAATCCGGAGCTGGTAAGTCCTTTGCTGTTAAACTAGAAGCGTTACGTTCGCTGATGATGGGGACTGAGGTCATCGTGATTGACCCCGAAAATGAGTATCAAACCTTGAGCGATGCTGTCGGCGGTAGTTATTTGCAACTCTCTCTGGCCTCCGATACTAGAATCAACCCCTTTGACCTGCCCAAAGTTCTCGATGCCGAGGACGCTGATAATGCGCTCAGAGCCAACATTATTACGCTACACGGACTGTTGCGGCTAATGATGGGCGGCGCCCTGCCCCAGAGCGCGGGCACCGGTGGACCGGCCGTTTCGGTTCTGACCCCAGCTGAAGATGCTGATTTGGACGTGGCGATTATTAACACTTACGCCAAGGCTGGCATTACCAATGATCCCCTGACTCACACCGCTCCACCGCCAACCATGAACGATCTCTATGAAACCCTTAAGGCTATGGCTGGCAATGGTCCGGAGCTGGCTCAACGCTTACGCAAATACACCAGCGGCACCTTCTCGGGCATATTTAGCCAGCAATCCAATGTTGATTTGGATAATAAGTTCATCGTTTTCAACATTCGCGATCTGGAAGACGAACTGCGACCGGTCGGAATGTACATTACCCTCAACTATATTTGGAACCGGGTTAAGTCCGATAAACGCAAGCGGATTTTGATTGTGGATGAGGCCTGGCAGTTGATGAAGTACGAGGATTCAGCCAACTTCATGTTCTCTCTAGCCAAGCGGGCCCGGAAATACTATCTTGGCCTGACTACAATTTCGCAAGACG
This sequence comes from Candidatus Saccharimonadales bacterium, assembly GCA_035480635.1. NCBI lineage: Bacteria > Candidatus Saccharimonadota > Candidatus Saccharimonadia > Saccharimonadales (SeqCode) > Saccharimonadales bacterium (SeqCode). The sequence continues at coordinate 40,921 of DATIHN010000018.1, read as the reverse complement.
TCGAGGACTTTTTGAGCAACCGAATGGGGCGAGCCGTCGTCTCTAACTCGTCTTTGCAGCTGCTGTTAAAGCAAGCTCCTTCGGCCGTTGATATCGTCGGCCAGACTTTCAAATTAACCGATGAGGAAGCCAAAAGGTTAAGTCAATTCCCAATCGGTGAAGGCTTGTTCTTTGCTGGGTTGAATCATATTATTATTCGGATTTTAGCTTCCGCTACCGAGGCTCAGCTTATTACCACCAACCCGCAACAATTAGCCGAGCAGGCTGCTGCGGCTCAAGCCGCATCACCCACCAACGAATCAACCCCGATTCCCAGCCCAGCTGACCTGCCGCCGCCGCCAGAACAGCCAAGTGGAGATGCAGTTCCAGCCCCCGCTCAACCCGGCACTCAAGCTGCAGCCGCCATTCCACCAGCCGAGCCACCAACAGCTCAAAACCCACCTGCAACGCCAGCCGAGGCCCCAATCCCACCCGCCAACGAGGTTAGGTAATGGATGAGCAGGGTACCGCTTTAGAACCGGAGCAATCGGAAGAGGTTTCAGAGGATCGCTATGCTAAACCAGATTTAGAATCCAATGCCGGATACCAGCTTGGTTCTGGGTCTAGATCCGGTTTCAAGTTCGATATTAAAGGTGGCACCACCAACTTTCTTAAATCTAACCGCAAGAAGTTCTTCATTGCTGGAGGCGGTTTTGGCGCGCTGGCTGGCCTCATGGTTATCCTGTTTTTTCTTTTGCTCTTTAAAAACATTCATATTAAGAACTTATTCATCGATTATGAATTTGCTAAATTCAACCGCGGTTTTCGCAATCGCTTGGAGAAATCAATTACTGAGGCCGATGCTAAGGGTAGTGCCGATAGTACTGTAGCCGACGGTGCTACCCCGGAGGAAAATCTAGCAGCCGCCAATGCCGCCGAAATTGAGAAACTCAAAGGCAACCCTGATGCCACTAATGAGGCCGTCCGCGAGGCTGAAGGGCTTGATGCGGGTTCGGCTGGTAGTGGGGGAGTGATCAATCCTGAACTTGGCATTGATACATCAATTGCCGACGAAAGCGGCAAGAGCAACGACCAGATCGCTAAAGATACTCAAAAATCAATCAGCGATGAATTAAGTAAAGGTGATGCGCCCAAGGACAGCCCCAGCCCCGCCGCCAAGGATGCCGCCGACGAAGCTACTACGGCCATCGAAAGTGGCGCCTCAGCTGATGGTGTTACTCAAGCCGCCGTTAAAGGCTTCTCGCGTGGCCTCAATAGCCTGTTCTCCAAAATAACTGGTCCATTTATATTTGCTACTCTGGGCTGCATTGCTAGGGATATTTATGTTTCGAGTTACCATGTGGTGGCCCAACTCAAGTTTGCCGGTTTGGCTCGGGCCGGCGCCACTCAATCCAAATACGCCGATTGTCAGATCCAAGGCAAGTGTTCGCTAACCCAAATTGGCACAGTTGGAGCTATGTACGATAACAGCAAAGAATCATTCGTACAGTCGGCAGCCTACAAAAGAGCCACCAACCAACCGGTGACTCAGTATGATCTGGATCACAACGACCTTAATACCAACCTAAGACCAAGCCAACAGCTGGGTGGTAGTACAGCCGGCATTATTGGCTCTGCCCTGGCTATTGGGGATAAGGTTAATACTGGGTTAAATAGTATCCCGCTTCTAAAGCTTGGTTGTGGGACCATTCTTCAACCCTCAACTCAAGTGATATTCGCAGCTGCCAGTGTTGGTACTGTGATTTTGGGTGTGGTAACAGATACGGTTGATTTTGGATTTGGCACAGTCGCCCAAGCGGCTGCCTTTACTGGTGCTCAGATTTTTGCCACCAAAGCCGGGCAGGCTCTGGCTCTCGATGCCGCCCTCCACTATGGCGGCCTCTATTTCAAACAACACTTTAGCCCGATTCAACAGGGTAATGTGACGGGGGCCGGCTATAAAGCCTTGGCCACCGATAGCTGCCGCGTCAATGGCTGCCGGCCACTGACGGCTCAAGAAAACGAGCGGGTGGCCTTATCCATTCAGGCCGATGCCATCAAACAGAGTCGCAACCAAAGTTTGGCTTATCGATTCTTTAGTCCTAAAAACCCTTATTCGACTTTTGGTCTCCTGGCTGATCGCACACCGTCCTCGCCTAGCGCTACTATGGGCGTCATTAGTCGATTCTTTGCCACCGCTCTAAGCCCCCAAAAGCTGTTGCAAAGCTTCTCGACATTGTTTAACCCATCACGACTGGCCTACGCTGCGAATGTCGAATCAAACACCTATGGAATTCCTGATTATGGCTTTACCGACGCCGAATTAGACACTTGGGGTGTAGTTGAAAACTCTCGCTGGGTCCGCAGTAATATCTCACCAACCAAGCGCGATGAATTTGATAAATGCTTTTCGGCGCCGATGGGTGACATCTTGGCCGACAATGGTGGGATAGGATCTAAGTGTAATAATTTAGAGACTCAGAGCACTGTTGCGTTCAACGCCGCAAATAATATTCGCTTAGCCTCTACGGGTACCGTGATAGCTCCAACGGCCGATGGGATCGCCTTTGCCCACTACCGCATCTTCAAACTCGATCAACGAGTAACCCGCGATCTGGTCTTGCTTTACAACCACCAGGACGGATCGTCTAATGGTGGGTCAATTTCTACTAGCGCTACAACGACATTACCGTCAGGTTCGGCTCAACAACTGGCTCAGCAACTCATCAGCAACCCCAAGGTCGATAAAACTGGGCGGTTGGTTCTCCAAGACCTGCAATCGACTAGCCAGGGCCAACCGGCCTCGGCTGGGGCTCCGCTGAGCCAGACTTTATTGGCCCTGCTTGTTGCCTTATCCAATGGTCATAGCTACCAGATCACCGCCCTCGAAAGTGGCGGCACCGGGCATGCCACCAGCAGCCGGCACTACACTGGCGACGCTGTTGATATCGATCTACTAGACGGCCAGCCTGTGACTGGTCGCAATCCGGCCTCGATCACTATTATCAATACCTTAGCCCCGTTGATGCCGCAGGGCGGGGCCTTTGGCCAAGCCCAATGTGGGACTACGCCGAACTTGCCTTCTGGGATCAACACCTTTAATGACAGTTGTGGTCATTTGCACATCGAAGTCCCGGTGGGCAGCCCATGAAACGATTTCTCTCAGTCGTTTGGTTAGCAATGTTCTTGGTAGCTCTCCTGCCGATCAATGCTTTGGCCGGTACCCCTAATCAGATCCAGTGCGCTATCAATAATTCTTGCCGCTATGACACTAATGCCCAATGTTTAATAAGTGGCCCAGCTGGCAGCGGTCCGCTGTTTGGCCCGCGCTTTCCAAAAGTTTCGGACACCAAGGAATTAGCAACTAGAATTGAAGACTTTATTCAAAAAACCGTCCCTGGCTCACCTTTTAAAGGCTTGGGCTCCCAAATTGTTGAGCTGGGCCAAAAGTACGATGTTAACCCAGCTTTTGAAGTAGCTGATGCTAATGCTGAAACTTCTTTGGGCACAACTGGTTCTGGGCGTGCACCTCAGTATGACGTTAATGGTATCGGGGTTTATGGTGGTAAGGCTGGCTCAAACTACCCTAACGTTTTAGCAGGGACTGAAGGCTTTTTTAAACTGATTAGCAGTGGAACTTACTTAGGCCCGCCAGCCAACTTAACCACGATTGCACAGATCGAGAAGATCTATTCTCAAGCATATGAGAGGAAGACGTTAAATGACCTTGATGGTATGCACAAAATCTTGGACGGCATCACTACTGATAGCAGTAGCCCAAGTATTGCGCCGGTTTCCAGCTGCGCCGATGGAACCACCACCGCCGGAGCCCTGGGCTGGGATTTGGGGGTCGGGCCCCATGCCATGGTCAGCTACGATCAGGGTGACGTTCGATGGGCCAATCACCCCTACGGAACAGGCAAATCGCCCTTGAGTGATTCGGGTTGCGGACCAACCGCCGTTGCCATGGTGGTAGCCACTTTGACGGGTGACCACAGTGTTACTCCGGTCACGATTGCTGATAAATACGGGGACAAATACCACGTGGCGGCCGGTTCTTCACACGCGCTCTTCCCAGCGGCTGGCCAAGATTACGGACTCAAAGTGACATCATTGGGAACGGATTTGGGCGCCGCAGCCAATATTATTCGTCAAGGCGGACTAGTGATAGTAACGGTTAGTTCAGGACACTTTACCCTAAACGGCCACATCATGGTGATCAGGGCCATCACACCTGACGGTACTGGTTTTTACCTGGCCGATCCCAATGGCGACGGGCGAAACAACGATAGCGAAAACACCGCCTTTACTTCTAGCTTCCTACTCGGGCAAGGCAACTTAACTTCACTTTGGGGATTTACTAAATGAATCGCAATCGGATCTTAATTCTGGTAGCAGTAATTTTGGGCTTGTTTATTATTGGTTTGATAGCTACCCGATCAACTTACAATCCAAAGGCGCCCAGAGAGCCTGAAACAGCCACGGCGCCGGGCCAGCCAGGTGTATCGATTAATAATGCGGGTGGATTAGCCGATATTTTATTGAACCAACAATTCATCGCGGTTCGGACTAATCTAGCCAGCTACGTCCAAACCAAGTATCCAAGTGCTAAAAGTGCGACCGTTACAGATGAACCAACAGTCGCAAACGATGGTTCTATTAGTTTTCATCTCCAGATCGATGGGGCCAACAAAACGGTGGCAGTGCGAATTGATCGCCTGCCCAATGGGGTAGTGACGGTAGCTGTGCCGACTGATAATTACCAAAGCACGGTCCAGGTTTACTCCAGCGGCAGCGATTAATCAATTGCGCTAATGACAATTTGCAAGCGGTCGATGGTAACCCCGGTTTGGTGCTGAAACTGCTCGAGTAGGTTGATTTGATTTAGGCGAAGTTCTGAAGCCATTGAGGCATTGGGGGTAACTAGTTTTAGGACGTTTCGGTTCAGGGACATAACCCTAACTTTGGTGGGAAAGCGCTGGTCGAGGATTTTCTGGATTGTTTGGAGTTGCGGACCCCGCTCCAAACCCAGCTCATCGGCTTTATTCTTGAAGTAATCAGGATCAATTGATTGCATAACGATCGATCTTGGACATCTCTATGAGAGAGTGATCCAGTTTGATGTTTTTGGCCAGATCAGCGTCGGTGGTGGTGATGATAGTCTGGTAGCCAGCTAAACGTTTAATTAAAAACTTCCGCCGACTCTCGTCGAGCTCACTAAAAACATCATCCAATAATAAAATGGGGTTATCTTTCATTTGAGCAATGAGTTCGAGTTCGGCTAGTTTTAGAGCCAATATCAGGCTGCGAATTTCACCACGGGACGCGACGGCCGCAACTTCAGATTTATCGAAGCTTAAGCCAAAATCTTCGCGATGCGGCCCAATAGTCGTAAAACCAGCCGCCAGATCTCTGGGGAGATTTTGAGCTAAAGCATCCAAAAAAGCTTCGCCATAGTTGTTGGTTAGTTTTATTGAAGATAGATATTGAAAGTTGAGGCTGACAGTTTGGCCGCTAATACTTGCATAAAGTGGTGGAGTTGAATAATTTAAGTATTCAAGTAAGTCGAGGCGCCTTTCAACTATGAGTTTAGCGGCCGTCGTCAAATTGAGATCCCAAGCAAATATCTGGTCTTTAACCGCTCCGATATCGAATTTCTCGAGCAATGAATTGCGTTGTTTGAGGATCTTTTGATATTGATTTAAAGCCAGTAAATACTCTTGATCGGTTTGGGTTAAGAGTCCATCGATGTAGCGCCGGCGATTGGATGGGGGGCCACTCAGAAGTTGAAGGTCAAATGGTTCAAATAGGACAGTTGGTAAGTTACCTATATGTTTAGCTAGTGGTCGTTTAACGCTGTTATAATCAATTTTCTTGGTGGTTTTTGGGTTTATTTCATAACCCAAGCCAATTTTCCCCTCCGGAGTTGTGGCTTCGATCCGGAAAAAAGTCTGGCCGTGTTTAATTAGCTCGCGATCGCTGGTTCTAAAAGACTTTGTATTAGCCAGCACAAATATCGATTCCAGTAGATTGGTTTTACCGGTGGCGTTTGGTCCAACCACCAGAGTGGTGCTGGGATGCAAGGGGAAGCGATGGTGGTCGTAGCTGCGGTAGTTTTGGAGCTCTAGATCGTTAATCATTTAGACCGCAGTTTAAGTACGAAGCGGCATGATGATGTGGAGGTAGTCCGAATTGGCTCCTGTTGGTTGAATGACGCATGGGCTCAATTTACCGCTTAGCGACATGGCCATTTTGGGTGATTTTAGGACCGAGAGAGCATCACTTAAATATCGGGCATTCAAAGAAATTTCACTATTTTCGCCCTCAACTTCACAATCGGCACTAGAGGTGTTTTCTCCGACTTGGGATGGGTTAGCAACAACATCAAGGCGGCCTTCGGCTTTTATATCCAAACGAACACTGCCAGCATTTTCCCGGGCAAAGAGGCTAGCTAGTTTTGTGACTCTTGCCACCTCCTCGGTGTCAGCAGTCACGGTGGTTTCAGAGTTTTTGGGGATAATCTGGCGATAATCTGGAAATTGCCCATCTATTAGTCTGGAGGTTAATTCAATACCATCGATTTCAAACATAATTTGATTGTCATTTACATAAACCACCAAATTATTCTCATTATCACTCAAGAGACGAATTAGTTCTTGAATGGTTTTGGCGGGCACAATGATTTTAAAATCATTGGTTGGTTTTTTCTTTAAAGTAATTTTCTTTTCCGCTAAACGGTAACTATCAGTTGAAACTAGTACTAATTTGGCACCGTCATTGTAAATATAAACTCCTGTCAAAATTGGTCTAGCCTCATCAGTTGAGGCGGCTACCACCACCTGAACTAGGGCATCATGGAGTTGTTCAGCCGGAAGTTCAAGAGCTGGATCATTTTTAATCTGGGGTATTAACGGAAACTCTTCCGCCGAAATTCCATTAATACTTGATTCAACATGCGGAGCTTTAACCAATAATGTTTGGTCATTAGTTGAGAGGCTGATATTTCCACTGACTAGTCCCGTAATGAATTCTTGGAAGAGGCGAGCGGGCACCGTAATGGCACCCTCTTCTTCAATCTTGGCACCCAGCCAGTAATTAATACCGACTTCCAGGTTAGTGGCACTTAATTTTAATCTGTTTGATTGAGTCCCTATTAATATATTACCGAGAACTGGCAAGGAGCTTCTAGAACTAACCATCCGGCTAACTGTATTAAGAGCTTTAGCTAAACCCTCTTGTGTGACACTTAATTTCATATCCCCCTACTTTCAAATCTTTTTATATATAAATTAGTAGCCATAGTTATCATAGTGGATGTGGATTGTGCGGAAAAGTTGTTTTTTTGGCTTAAGTCTTCAAAAAAGTTTTCCCGACTAGGTGTGGTTAAAGCTGGGGTTTGGGTGTGGTTGGATTTGTGGGTAACCATCCGTTTGTTCACACTAGACCAAGAAAATCGACTGTCAATCCAAAAATTTAGTGATTTTTTCCCCAATAAACCAACCCCCTTATCACCAGAAATTTCAAACATAGAGCTGCTCTTTGATCCCCACCAGTTCTTGTCGTAAGATCTCGTCGCCTTCGACCGAACGCTCAATTTTTGATACCGAATGCATGGCCGTGGTGTGATCCCTACCACCGACCGAAAGGGCGATTTTAGGAAAACTCATACCCAATTCGTGACGCATTAAATACATGGCCATTTGCCTGGGCACAACGATCTCTTTATCTCGTTTTATACCAACTAGATCAGACACCTGTAAATCAAAATAAGCCGCAATTTTTTCGAGCACTACTTTGGCGGTTAGAGCTCGTTGCCTGGGTTTTAGACCCATACTTCCCAACAAAGCTTGGGCCGCCATTAAAGTCGGTTCGGAGCCGTATAGCTCGCAGTGAGCTAGTAATTTTGTTAGAGCCCCCTCTAATTCACGAATATTACCAGTGAAAGTTCTGGCTAAGTAGTCGACTACCTCTAGTGGAAGGGTAATACCCTGAGAATTAGCCTTATTCATGAGTATTGCTGAGCGAGTTTCTAGGTCCGGGGCTTGGATATCGGCTGTCATGCCCCATTCAAACCTTGAGCGTAAACGCTCCTCCAACCCAGCGATGGCTTTGGGTGGCTTATCGCTTGAAATGATAATTTGTTTATTTGATTGATGAAGAGCGTTAAAGGTATGGAAGAATTCTTCTTGAGTCTTTTCCTTGCCGGCCAAAAACTGCATGTCGTCAACAATTAAGACATCGACCCGGCGATATTTTTCGACGAAGGTTTCTGATTTTTTTCGCGATAGGCTCGACAAAAACTCATTGGTAAAACCTTCACTAGTCAAATAAGCTACTCGTTTATTGGGATTTGTTCTTAATATTTCATTCCCAACCGCCTGCATTAAATGGGTTTTACCCAGACCAACGCCACCATAGAGAAACAGAGGATTGTATTTGGTCCCTGGGTGCTTAGCCACCGCTTGGCAAGCCGCGTAGGCTAACTCATTACTGGAGCCAACAACGAAAGTTTCAAACGTGTATTTCGAGTTGATGTTGGAATGAGTGTCGCTTAGGGTTGGACTTTGGGGGCCAGAGACAGCTTTTGGAATGGTTGCTAGGGTTTCAGCCAAAACTGGATCGAGTTTTTCTGGAGAGGTTGATTTGACCTTATATTCCACCCCCTTAAAACCCCTACAAACTCGGGTTAGAGCCGACTTAATATCGTTATCGTACTTCTTTTCCAACCATTCTTTGGTAAAGATATTTGGCACTGCAATCACGATTAAGCCGTCGTTGTTGGCAACGATCGAAGTGTGCCGAAACCAAGTTGCAAAATTAGCGCGGCTGATCGTGACTTCTAATTCACCAAGCGCAGCCTGCCAAAGCCCCTTTCCTTCCATATACCTCCACCTTAATCGCTTTTCGTTATAAAGAGCATAACGTACCATAAGCCTTTTCCACAACCCGAATATTTGCCGTACGGTTTATCCACAGATGTAAATTTTCAGATCAATTTTGGTGGATAACTCAATTCTTTGTGTGGAAAGCAACCCAGACATAATTTCAGTAAAATTGACGCTATCGGCGATTTAGCGTAATCTATCTTGGTACATTTTGTGACTATTAAAGGTAAATTTATGCCCAAAAGAACATACCAACCAAAGAAACGCCATCGCCAAAAAGTTCACGGCTTCATGGCTAGAATGAGGACCCGAGCTGGCCAAAACATTATTGCCCGCAGGCGCCTGAAGAAACGCCAGAGAGTGAGTGCTTAATGCTAGCGCGCCCGAGACGTCTGCGCAGTAGTCGCGACATCAATCGGGTGTATAAAACCGGTCGTTTTGGTGGTGCCGAAAACTTAAGTGTTAAATCCCTGGATCGTCATCGCGCGGATTCTAGAGCCGTCGTGGTGGTCGGCAAGAAAGTCTCCAAGAAGGCGGTTGATCGCAACAAAATTAGGCGCCAGTTAAGCGAACTCTTAGCCAAAGATTGGCAGCAAATTAAAGTTGGCTGCGATATAGTAGTAACAGTCAAAACCAGCACACTGACTCTAACAGTGACCCAACTTGAGGCTCAATTAAAACGAGCCCTAACAAAAGCCGGTGCCTCTCGAGGAAACAATGTTTAATAAAATCCTAGTCCAACCACTATTTAACCTGTTAATGCTGATTTATGCCGTTCTGCCCGGCCACGATTTTGGTATTGCCGTCATTATCTTAACCATCCTGGTTCGCTTGGCACTCTGGCCGGTACTATCATCCCAACTGCGGTCCCAAAAGAAATTACAAGATTTGGCCCCCGAAGTAGCCAAAGTTCGTAAAAAAGCCGCTGGCGACAAGCAACTTGAGAGCAAAATGTTGATGGAGCTCTATAAAGAAAAGGAAATTAACCCCTTTGCTTCAATTCTGCCCCTACTAATCCAACTGCCCCTCTTTTTGGCCCTATTCATAGTTCTAAAAGACGTCATGAAACCGGGCGAAATTGCTCATTTAATGTATGAGCCGCTCAAGAGTATCCCAATTATTAAAGAAATTATCGCAAATCCCGCAGCTTTCAAACCAGAACTCTTGGGTATTATCGATCTAACTAAACCCAATATCTTTTTGGCTATTACAGCTGGAATCGCTCAGTACTTCCAGACCAAGCAATTAATGCCAAAATCAACCTCCGGCGACACTCAAGCCCAAGTTATGAATTCGACCACCAAAATTTTCCCGTTCCTAACCTTCCTAATTGCCCTGAGATTGCCATCGGCTCTAGCGCTCTACTGGACGGTTGCTAGCCTAGTAGCGATTTTGCAGCAATCGATCCTACTTAGGGAAGACGTCCGTGACCTGGAGAAGGAATAATGAGTCGCGAAGACCAGATGGCCTTAGCCAAAGTTCGACTAGAAGAGATCCTAACTTTTTTTGGGATCAACACCAAAGTTGCAATCGAGGAAACCGACGAAAGAGTCGAATTTTTGGTTGAAACCGAAGACAGCGCTCATCTGATTGGACATCACGGCGAGAACCTAAGGGCTTTGCAGTACCTCATAAACATGATGCTGCGCGGCCGCGACAGTGAAGAATTAAGAGTCGGCATCGACATCGGCGGCTACAAAAAGGCCAGAGCCGAGCAAGTTACGGCCAAGGCTCGCGAACAAGTTGGCCAAGTCATTGAAACCGGCCAAAGTCTTGAGCTACCACCAATGAATCCAGCTGAGCGGCGATTAGTCCATGTGGTAGTGGGGGAAACTGAGGGTGTGGTGAGCGAGAGCGTCGGTGAAGGGCCCAAACGTCGCGTCGTGATTAAACCTAATTAAATTTATTGTAGACCGAGCGAGTTTCCCCAGCCATTTTTGACCAAGAGAATTGTTTTAGATGCAGCCAGCCTTTTTGCTGTAACCCAGCTAATTTTGTGGGGTCGTTTAATAGAGTTATGACCTTGTTTGCCAAATCTGTGCTATCAGTTGGGTCAAAAAACTCAGCGGCATCGCCTAAAACCTCGGGCAGGCAAGTCGCTCTGGCGGCCAGCACCGGCAACTCGGCGGCCATGGCCTCGAATGGGGGCAGGCCAAAGCCCTCCGAAAGCGACGGGAACACAAATAGACTGGCATTACTGTAATAGCGCTGCAATTCTTGGTCCGACACAAACCCCAAAAATTCAACGTGATCAGCAATCTGTAAGTCTTTAGCTTGGGCTTTCAATTGATCAATAAATCTAGGAGTATTGCCGATAATTTGGAGCCTAGTTTGAGGCGCCGATTTCAAAACTACTGGCATGGCTTCGAGTAAGCGCCCAAGGTTTTTATAGGGGTAGAGATTGCCGACATAAAGTAACATAGGCGGGTCTAAAATAATCAGATGTGTCGGTTCTTGGTTGGGTAGATCAACCGCTTCGTGGGTTACAGTAATTTTGTTGGCAAGTTCATGCCCCAAGCGCTTAATCAGAGCATCAGCTGTGGCTTGTGATGGAGTAATGATGGCCTGAGCTTTGGAGGCTCGATTGAAGGCGGCTCGCATCCCAACTTGCTTTAATCGGTACTTGAGAGAGCCAACCATCCCGCCGGGCGAAACATCAAAATCAACCAGAGTGGTGTCGTGAATGGTGGTAATGCGCTGACCAGAGTAGAAAATTGGGGCATTAAAATGCAGGAAGTGCACCAAATCTGGCTTTAATCGGCGTAATTTGAATGGCAGGAACAATTGCTCGCTCAAACCGTAAACTTTATAGGGCGCAAGCACCTTACTAAAGTTGGGGCTGCTCGGCTGCCAGACTTCAAACTGATCTCGGTCCAACAACACAAAATATTTATTATCCCGATCAATTTGTTGCAAATTTTCGATTAACTTGCGGGTGTAGAGCCCGATGCCGGTCCAACGTAGGGCCATCATACGAGCGTCGATGACGATTCTCATGCAAGGTATTATAGCCGATTCAAAACCCTTGAGCTTGACCCAATTTGGTCAAGCAGTTAATTTGGGTAGGTGAGCCAAGATTTGGCTCATTTTTGGACACGTCGGAGCAAGGGGGTTGCGAGGTGTCACGAGTCAGTCAAAGAAACGGAGCGGTGCAGGTGTCGCCCCGTTTTTGTTTGCCCGGACTGCTAATGGTCGTCGTCATGGCATTGAGCACAATTCAGATGTCGACCATCCCGGTTCAGGCCAGTACCTACCACATCGTCAATGCCGCTAACGCCGTGCATGCCTACCAGCAGCAGACCCCAACATCGAGCCGAATCTTTGATTTGGCGCCTGGGCAGAACATCAACATCCTTTGCCAGGACTACGGCGTCACTACCGCCCACGGCACCAATATCTGGGATTTGATCAGAAACCCCTATTCCTTAACCGGCGCTGATGGTTGGATCAGTGATTATTACGCCTCAACGCCCAACTTCAACGCCTTTTCGCCAGGTCTGCCGCGTTGCTTTGCGCCGCTGCCACCACCGCCACCCGGCGGCCCAGGATCTCTCCAGATCCTAATGGCTATTAGTCGGGCAGCTGCCCAAATCGGGCGGGTCTATCAGCCAGATGGGCGCACGCCTTGGGCCTGTTGGTGCGATCACTTTGCGGCCTTCGTTTACGGGCGGGCTAGCAGCGGCTACTCATCGGCCCAGGCGCACTACAGCGACCTGTTGCATCGCGGTATGGTCCATTACGATCGTAACCCGCCAACGGGCGCCTTAGTCTTCTACGACTACCCCAATGGTCATGTTGTTTTCAGCTTGGGCAGCGGCAACATCATCACAACGCCAAGTTGTGGGACTCTGAACCCGGTCTATCAGACCACGTTCGGTCATTTCAACCGTTTCCTGGGATGGTCGTGGCCCAATCCAGAATGGTTCGCTTGAGCTCTAGGAGGGTGAGGGGGCGGTAGCATCAGCTACCGCCTTTTCGCGTTTTGAGGCGGAGCTTGTACTCAAACCGGCTAGCAGGGCCAACGTCGCCCAAGTATAGGTTAAACAGCACAGGAAGCCCGAGAAGGTCTGTGATTGCACTATCATGGCGACTTCAGCCGCCATTAATCCCGCAATCATGGCGTGATGCTCGCCAGTGGTCCGTTTAAGCGCTCGCCAACCATAATACAAGACCGAAAGCAAAAAGATATGAAAGGTGATGAATCCGATAATCCCACCTTCAGCAAGAACTTCCAAAGCCTGGTTATTGGGCCGATAGACACATTTGCCCACCCGGCAGCCATAATAAGCCGAGCCAAAACCACCGATGCCAACGCCAAAAACCGGGTGCTGTTTATAAATATCAATGGCTAGTTTTTGATCACGGAATCGCTCGGTAGCAGAGCCCGATCGAAGAGTTTTGAGAGTAAAATAATCTTTCAGTATAGACGTGCCACCATGATTTTTAGTGTGGTTAACCGAAACAGCTACTATTAACACCAAAACAAGAATTGTTGCTGCCAATATGGCTATAATCGGCACTAGGTGAGCCTTAGCCCAACCCTTTAAACGCTGCCTCAACAACACTGCCAAAACCAATAGCCCGGCAATAGCCGAGATAAAAGCTCCTCTGGAGAAGGTTAGAGCAAAGGCAGTTAGACCAAGCCCAAGTGCCACCCATGTCAAACGATCGCGGCGGCTTTCACTAATTAAGACTGCAAACAACACAAATAATGGCAGAAACAGGTAGTTGGCAAAATAAAGGGGCTCAAGGGCCGTCGATTGGAGCCTAGGGAAGCCAAGAACGGATTTACTGTAACGGTCGCGAATGCCCGTAACGCTATTTGGTAGTCCGGCCAGATCGCCAAAAAATTGGTAGATCCCAAAGATCGAAACAATGATGACCGTTATGGCTAGTAGCCTTCTGGTATTGGCTAGGGATGTGTTAGCTGCAAGATTAGCCACGACCCAGAAGAGGGTAGTTATGAAAAAAAGCCAGATTAAAATTTGCCAAACCTCTTGAGAATGGGCCATGAAGGCCGAAATCGCCGACGTTGCTAAAAATAAGAGAAGCCAGGGGAGTGAGTTAATGTTCCGGGGCCGTTCTAAGCCCATAATCCATCTCAAAAAATAGGCTCCGATTAAGGCAACTCCGACAATTTGGGCTGGATGTAGTAGTGGATAGCCGGTAGCGGGATTTAACGGGTAGGCACCAATGCGTTCAAACGGTAGCGCAATTATAAACGCAGCAATTCCAAGGCTGATATGGCGGTAGAACAACAGCACGCAAAAAGCTATTAGTATAAACGTCAGGATTGTTAGCACTAAGAATGGTGACATAAGCGTATTAAACCACCAATTCCTGGGACTTACCACGCATAGGGCGCATGGCGAAAAAGAACAAAATGATGGCGGAAGCAACACTACCGGCTAGGATAGCGCCAGCAGCCCCGGTCATGCCATAGCTGGGGATAAGGGCAATGTATAACGATATTGAAACCAGAAATTGGACGGCTGTTGCCAAAGTTATCTTGGCCGGTTGCCCAATCCTTAGGAGTTTAACATTCAAAGGTATTACTAGGAGTAAGACTAACTGAGCTAAAAATAATAACCGAAATGGTCCAGCTGAACTGGCGTAGTTGTTGCCGAAAACGACTTGGAACAAATATGGCGCTAGTAGTAGTACTGGTAACATGAAAATTCCTAGAACTAGGATACCTCCGAAGGCCCTTTTTAAGTAAGCACCAAACTGACTGCTATCTAATTGACTGATACGTTGCAATAGCACCGTGCTCAAAGCAGTAATAATAAGCGGCATGATGGTAATAAGTTGTTGGGCAGCATAGTAGTAGCCGGCTTGTTGAGCGCCGTGGTAACGGGTTAGGAATAGGAGGTCAAGGCGACTAATAGCACCACTGGCTGCCAGAGACAAAAAGATCCATTTGCTGTAATGAATAACATCCTGGTAGGCACTAGAGCGGTCAGTTTTCTTAGTCTTAACAAAAAAATCGTGGGGGATAAACCACAAACCAACGCCAAAAAAAATTATTGGTACCAGGGTATAAACTGCAATGACTCGGTTTAGGCTTAAAGCGGCCCCCGCCAACATGACCAAAACGGCACCAGTTCTTAAAACAAAACTAGCAAAATTTAAGACCGCATTACGAACATATTGCCGATAAGCCACAAAAAATGGACCGAAAAAAGCGGCTGCGGAAGCAAAAGCTCCAGCCAGAAAAGCAGCTCTTACAGCGGTCAAATAATCCTGGCCACCAACTAGATTTGCAATTGGTCGGGCAAATAGAGAGCCAGTAATTAGAATTAGAACTCCAACAAAGAACTCGATTCGTACGATTACATTCATGGTAATGGCGGCCTTTTTGGGGTCCTCCTTACGATATTGCGATACTAGACGGATTGAGGTGGTATTTAAACCTAAATCAGTCAGAGCAATAATCAGCACATAAAATGTGTTAAATACAGCCAGAATGCCGAATGAAGAGGGCCCGAGGTGGCGCGATACTATTATGACCGCAATGAAAGATAGGGCGGTGTTTGCAAAGTTGCCGATAAAAAAGATCAACGAGTCTCTGGCGGTAGCCGAGCCCGCCATCCCCAAAGCTGATCGAAACTTTCTAATCACCATCATTTTCAGAAATGAGCCAATTACTAATGAGTGGCAGCTTACCAAAGGCGCGGATGGCTTTCACCTGTGTTGGTGGCAGTGAATGGTAAAGCAAGGCATCAATCTCTTTTGCGCTTATGGTTCTATGATGTTGAATCTGGAATCGTTTTAAGACCATTTTAGGGAACAGCAATAATGCCATCAATGAACCCTTAAACATTGGCCAAGCTTGGCGGTTGCGAACACTATTGAATGCAACCAAAACCATTGCAATCCAGAACCGAAAAAGATATTTCCAATACAAGCGTGTCGGCATATCTTTGGTGTACACAAAGTAGAGATTTTTTACAGAATGGTAGCGGCTGAAGCCGGACAACTTTGAGCTAGTGCCTCCGATATGGTGAAAGGCAATGGCTGCGGGTTGATAATAGATTTTCCAACCCCGTAACCTAGCCCGAAAACTCAAATCGACGTCCTCGTAGTAGGCAAAGAAATCCTCATCGAACAGCCCAATGTCTTGCAAGGCCTCTGCGAGGTACAAACTGGCGCCACCACTGGCTCCGAAGACCTCTAAAACTTTGGCGTCAGACTGTCTGGCTTGGCCGCGGCCTTTTGGGAAAGGCAAACCCCAAACTGAATAGTAATCACCAATGCTATCGATCGTTTTACCATCAATATTTAGGAACTGTGATGTCACAGCTGCCGCCAGATTGCTGTGCCTAAGTGTCTCTTCGAGCCGTCTTAACCAATCCTTGTCGGCGACGGCGTCATTGTTAAATAGTGCTACCGCCCAAGCTTTCTTGTTTAAGGCGTACTTGATGCCAGCATTAACCCCACCAGCGAAGCCGTAATTTTTGTCCAATTCAATAAGCGTCACTTGGGGAAATTGTTGCTTGATAATGTCTTTAGAAGCATCGACCGAGCCATTATCAACTACTACCACCTCAAAGTCGTTGTGGTCCATTTGGAGCAATGATTTTAGGCAGGGCTCTAAAAAATCAGCGCCATTCCAGTTTGGCACTATGATTGCAATCATTAGAGTATTATAGCAAAATCAAGGAAGTCGTCAGATTAGATATGAAGAATATATTTAAAAAGCATAATTATTACCTTCTTCGAGAGTTTGTGCGGACTGATTTCAAGCTGCGTTACCAAGGCTCGGTTCTGGGCTACCTATGGTCATTACTTAGACCACTAGCCCTTTTTACTATCCTCTATATTGTCTTCAGCAAATTCTTAAAACTGGGCGCAAGCATCCCGCATTACCCAGCCTACTTACTGCTTGGAATCGTTGTTTGGACATATTTCCAGGAAGCTTCAATGCTGGGTTTAAGGGCGATTGTCGACAAAGGCGAACTCATACGTAAAACCAATGTGCCAAAATTCATACTCGTGCTTTCAACTTCGTTTTCAGCATTTGTTAATTTGATCATCAACTTGGTTGTCTTCGGGGTTTTTCTGCTGTTGTCCGGCGCAGAGATTCATTGGGGGGCCTTGTTGTTACCACTTATCTTGATTGAGCTGCTGATTTTTTCGGGAGCTGTTTCATTCTTTTTGGCAGCTCTTTATGTCAAATTCCGTGATATTTCCTACATCTGGGAGGTCATGATGCAGCTTCTGTTTTATGCCACCCCCATCATTTACCCCTTAGCAATCATTCCTACTAAGTACCAAAAAATCCTGCTTATGAACCCCCTGGCGCAAATGATCCAATATCTACGCTCAGTCATGGTAACCTCTAAAACGCCCACTACTGGCAAGCTGATTTATGGGCCCCTATCTCTAGCCCCGTTCGTTGTTGTGATCGTGGTAACATATATTGCTGTCATATACTTCAGGATGCAGTCACGCATGTTCGCAGAGGAGATCTAGATGAACTCCGTCGAAGTTCACGACCTTTTCAAAGAATTCAAACTACCTCATGACAAAAACACTTCCTTGAAACAAACCTTACTTCATTTTCAGCGGCGACGTTTTGAGCGGCTGGAAGTTCTGAAGGGCATTTCACTTAAGGTTAAAAAAGGAGAATTCTTTGGCATTCTTGGTCGCAATGGTAGTGGCAAGAGTACCCTGCTAAAAATCTTGGCGGGGATTTACCAACCCACCAGCGGTTCAGTCAATGTTAACGGATTGCTAACCCCTTTTATAGAACTGGGAGTGGGCTTCAATCCGGAACTAACCGGCCGTGACAACGTCTATCTTAACGGGGCCATCTTTGGCTTAACTCCAAAACAGATCAATGAGCTATACAACGAAATCGTAGCTTTCGCTGAATTAGAAAAGTTTATGGATCAAAAACTTAAAAATTACTCCTCTGGCATGCAGGTGCGGTTGGCTTTTTCGATTGCTATTCAGGCTCAATCCCAGATCCTATTGATTGATGAGGTCTTAGCTGTCGGTGATGTTAAGTTTCAACGCAAATGCCTTGATGTCTTTAGGCAATTGAAGAAGTCGGGCCGCACCATTATATTTATTAGCCATGACTTAGCGGCTGTTGAAGAATTCTGCGACCGGGCGGTGCTAATTAATGAGGGAAAAATTTTAGCAGCCGGAGTAACGTCCCAAGTTATCGCCCAGTATCAAACTTTGATGTCGGCCGGCGATATAGGGGAGAAGCGAGAATTTCAACATATTGGGACCGGTGAAGTTCAGATTACTAAGATTAGGGCACTGTCGAAAGGCAAGGCCGTTATGCATGTCCCAGAGGGGGAGCCATTTGATATTGAGATAAGCTACAAAGCTTCGCAAGAAGTTGCCAATCCAGTCTTTGGACTAGCGCTAGAGATTAACGGCTTGACGGTCGCGGGACCGAACACTATGGAATCGAGGCTCAGTCTCGGGAAAGTTAACGGGAGCGGCAAAGTTATGGCCGGATTCAATCTCAATCCTCTTGCTCCAGGTGTTTACAATCTAACGGCTAGTTGTTTTAATGAAGACCTCTCGTCTCCATATGATTTTGTCAATGAGGCCGGAAGTCTACAAATAATCGGTAAGGAAAGACATGGCATTATCAACCTCGAGCCTGATTGGTCAAAAGATTAAACTATCTAAGTCCTTACTTATCAAAGAACCAACCTTCATCATTAGGTATTGGTTAGTTGGCGAGATCACTCATAGCCTAACTGGCGGAGCCTATAAAGACAAAAAAATAATTGATATTGGCGGGAATGGCAGTCCGTTACCAGACATATTGGATAAAAAAATCGATCTACTAGATCTACCTGAAAACAACTACGAGAATTACATCAAAGCATCGGCATTAGATATGCCGATAAAAGACCATAGCTACGACATTGTTACGTCATGCGATGTCTACGAACACATCAAACAAGACGACCGTCAAACGTTCATAAAAGAGCTACTTCGGATAAGTAAGGAATTTGTGATACTTTGCGGCCCCATGTATAGCCCGGAATCGGCTGCCGCCGAGAAGCGCGTTAACAATTTCTTTAATAGCATCTTTGGTCGGGAACACCCCTGGCTTAACGAACACATTACTTATGGCTTACCCAAAGCAACGGAGCTTGAAGAAATACTTAAGGAAGAAGGCATAAACTTCATTAAATTTGATCATGGCTGCTTGCCAAGCTGGGAGCTCATAACAAAACTAAACTTCTTGTCAGTAGAAGGTGCAATTGCCGACGATGATCGCATCGAAGGCGAAATTGAAGCGCTAAACAATGATTACATTTCAAAATATGGTCCTCACGATTTCTGCGAGAAAGGATATCGCACGATCTATATCATAGACGTTAGTGGTAGTGGGTCCTTGATAAAATTTGATACCCCTAAAGTAGAGCCTGGTATAGAGGATCATTTTAGCCTTCGCACACAGAACATATTGGCCGGCTTGGCAAGTTCTATCCGGGTACACTCTCACAACGAAGATTTGCTTAACATCGAAGCCACTGAACTGTTGAGGCACAACCACGCGCTACAAGAGGAGCTCAATGGTATATATGATTCAAAGCTTTGGTTCTTCTTCAGGGTTGCAAGAAAACTTATCTCAATACTTAAAAAAATATTTAGAAAGATTGGATTAACACAAATCTTTAAATGGATCAAATCAATAGTATTGGACATTGCTATGAAGACGCCTTATATCCGGCGTATATTGAGCGTTACACATGCCGAGATCCAACGTAAAAAGAATCAACGCTTACGTGAATATGAGTATCTTGAGTGGGTTCGTCAACATCGTCCGACTTCGTTTGACCTAGAAGATCAAGCAAAGTCGTCGACACTTTTTAAGAGCCAACCCCTTATTAGCATCATCATGCCGACATATAATACCCAACCAGATTTCTTAAAAACCTGTATTGAGTCGGTCCAGAATCAGAGTTATAGAAACTGGGAACTGTGTATAGCCGACGATGCTTCGCCAGGCGAACGTACGCAGCATATATTGTCCGAATATGCTAACAGTGATACACGTATTAAGGTTAAATTTCGAAAAAAGAATGGCCACATCTGTGCTGCCTCCAATTCAGCGCTCGAACTAGCATCTGGTAAATATATCGCCTTATTGGATCATGACGACTTTCTTTGGGCCAATGCGTTATATGAGGTCGTTGCTACAATCAATCGGCATCCGGATGCAGATTTAATTTACAGTGACGAAGACAAGATAGACCAAAAAGGCCTGGTGCATTCTGATCCCTTTTTTAAGCCGGATTGGAGCCCTGACTATTTGCGGTCAGTTAACTACATTACTCACTTTGCGGTAATACGAAAACAGCTTATGGATAAAGTAGGCGGTTTTCGATTGGGATATGAGGGCGCTCAGGACTGGGACCTGTTTCTTCGACTATCACGTGAGACGAGTCGGATCTATCACATACCCAAAATCATATATAGCTGGCGAAAGAGTAATACTTCTACTGCTCTTTTAGCTTCTGCTAAGAAGTATGCTTATACCAACCAACGCAAAGCACTAATGGATGACGCTACTGCTCGTGGTCTCGAAGTCAGAGAGCTCAAATGGGGGGTGCCAAATTTAATGTGGCGTTCAGACTATAAGCTCAATGGCGTACCTAAAGTTTCCATTATCATTCCCACCAAAGATCAATACCCGCATATCAGCAAATGCCTTGCCACATTGTATAGACGCACAACCTACTCGAACTTTGAGGTTGTGTTGGTGGATACTGGCTCGGGGGATAAGCGGGTATGGCAGCTCTACGAAAAATACCGGCAACACCAGAACTTTAAACAAATACAGTGGAATGATGAATTTAATTTCTCGGATGTCTGTAATTTTGGAGCCCAGAGTGCTAGCGGCGAATATTTGTTGTTCTTAAACAACGATACAGAGATAATAACCCGTGATTGGGTCCAGGGGCTCTTACAGTTTGCTCAGCAACCACATGCAGGCGCAGTTGGCTGCAAGCTACTCTATCCCAACCATACCTTGCAGCATGCAGGTGTTATTCTCGGAGTTGGTGGTAACAATCAAACCCCCGGCATAGCTGGACATTTCTACCCGGCCTATCAAGATAATCCTCCGGAAGACTCGACCGAAGCTTTGTATATTGGTGGCGTTCGAGATTTCTCTGCGGTAACGGCTGCTTGTGTAATGGTATCCAAGACCAAATTTAATAAGGTAGGTGGCTTTGATGGTAAGTTTAAGATTGCATGGAATGATGTCGACTTTTGCCTCAAACTGCGAAAAGAGGGTCTGTTCAACATATTTAACCCATACGTGAAACTATTCCATCATGAATCGGTTTCAGTAGGGGTGCCTGGCTCAAAACATCGTGATCTCAATTTATTTAATCAAGAAATTAAACTCTTCGGAGAGAAGTGGGGCTGGGACTATATCAATAATGATCCATACTATAATCCCAACTTCCGCCGTGACACGGCCAATGCTCGGCTAAGCCTCGATTAGCTACTGACTCGGATCAAATCCTGTCAGGTTGGTGATAACGTCTTGAAAACCGGTAGCTTGAGTCATCGCGGGGTTAAACATGTGGGTTTCAACCCGGCCGGCACTATCGTTGTAGATAATGTAGACCAACTGGGAATACCCACGGCCAATAAAGTCACCGCCAACAAAGGTTCCGGTCGCATTACTCACCGCCGTTAAGTTGGTCGGTACATCGTAGTAGCCAATGGCGGAGCGCAGGCTGGGGTCAAAGACATGGACTTCAGCATGTCCGGAGCCCCCGGCGTAGAGAATATAGGCTAGTTGATCATGACCAATATGCAAGAAGTCTCCTGCCACAAAGGTGCCACTGGTTGCACTGACGCCGCCCAGGTTGGTCGGTACATCGTAATAGCCAATGGCGGAGCGCATGCTGGGGTCGAACATGTGAATTTCTGCCCGGCCGTTGGAGCCGTTGTACAAAACGTAAACTAACTGATCGTAGCCGCGGCCAAAGAAGTCTCCGGCTACAAAGGTGCCACTGGCCGGACTGACGCCGCTGAGATTGGTAGCAACGTCGTAGTATCCAGGCATTAATCTGAGGTTGGGACTGAGTCGATGAACCTCCAATAAGCCACTACCGCCATAGACCAGGTAATTGAGGCTAGCCTGCATATCAACGGCTGACTTTGATGACACAAAGGTACCTATACTAGGATCACTTGAACGCATACCAGCGGCAATATGGGTTAACCAAGTTGAGAAGCCCGGGTTCCAAACGTGGGCCTCGGCACAAGCTGAACCAGTGTTATTGAGCTGGGTATATGTTAGGAAACTAGTGGAAGTGGTGCCATATTTATAACTAAGGATTTTTGGACCAGCGGTTGTTGCAAGGTTACCCGTGCTCAAACAGGCCGAGAGAGGGTTACCAAACCAGTTGGTGAAGATGGTGGGGAAATTTTGGTTAAGGAACGGAGTGTAGTTATATAGCGAAGCGGTTGCGCCATTCTCAATGTAGATGGTTTGACCATTAATTGTGTTGTTGCCGTCATAATAGATCGTTGCACAGGACCCACAACGTTTGCGATAACCCTGTGTCATGGGACCGTAATAGGTCAGTGCATCATCGCCGTCCCACGTCGTATTACCATATGATCTTTGTAAGCCGAACTCTAAGAGCCAAGCAGCGTGATTAACTTGGGCTGAGAACCCAATGGCCGTACCGTGTTGGACGCAAGTATTGGAAATGCCGCTGGGATAGTTTGGCGATGTGCCACCAGAGTTATTGGTCGGGTAATTACCTGGCGGATAAGACAAAAGCGATCCCGGACAATCATAGCCCATAGTCGAGACAAAGCGCCAAGCGTCACAGCCCTGGCTACCATCAACCAATTGCTCTTCTTTCTGCATAGTAGCCAGCAGGACCTGAGGATTAACGCCCCAGTTACTGGCCGACCAACTAATTATATCGGCGGCCGGAGCGTTGCCACCGTAAGTATAGTATGCAACTGGCATAATAGAGGCATAACTCTTTATACAACTGTTTGGGAAGCCGTTTAAGAATGATTGTATGCTCGAAACGCCCATAGAGGCGGTGTTATTAAAGATCTGATCGTCGATCATGCGGCTGTTGGACGCGCGAGCCGTACCAGCTGAGGCCACTAGGCTTAGCAATATACCAATCGTAATGATCAAACTAAAGACAGCTTTTTTATAGAATTCAACTCGAAACATGTAATACCTCTACTCCGGATGAGCTGGTTTGCCCGTCCTTTTCCGCCACTAGTTGGACATTCCAGTCACCAGGAGTGAGACCAACCTTTCCAGCATTCCAATCAAAGATGAATTGACCGTTACCGTCAGTTGAAGAAGGTTGAATAGTAACAGCCTTACTACCGGAAATTTTCAGCGTACAATTGCCGCCGACAATTGTTTGGCAAGTTGACTCCAGATTAGGGCAATTGGGCGCAGGTTGAGCATTACCGCACGGCATGGCCGAGAGCGAAATACTTTTAACATTAATAACTTGGCCCGTCGGCACGGGCAACCTTGAGCCAGAAGAAGAAATTCCGCTCGAACTTTCCCTGGAAGGTTGAGACGAAGCGGTGGGCGAAGTCGACGGAGCTGTCGTTGTTGGCGTACCTGGTTGTTGCTCACCTTTGGGCTCAACGACGGTGTTTTTGGCGGACTTATGGTGGCTAAATGCCAAGAAACCCATGCCAGCCACCAAAACCAGGCTGCTCAAAATGAAAATGATCTGTTTTTTGGAGAATTTCTTCAACGAGTTTGATTTTTACCCCTCGGAGTGATTATACCATAAGCGTAGCTACTATCAGAGTGCTGGCGGCACGGTTTTATAAATGTAGAAGCTAAGTTGCGGGTAATCGACCTTGTTGACTAAGGTTAGGCAGCGATTGTTCAAAAGGTTCTGTGACAACGCATAGCGTATATCCTCGGTGTGGGTAAATTGGCTGCAAGGGTCCCAGGCCACTGAGAAATTGTCGGTACCGTGGAGGTTAAATGTCGCCGAAGCACCGTCGCTAAGAGTGAAGTAGACGTGAGCGTACCGATTGTAAATGTCCGAGTAGGCCCGATCGGGGTCGAGTTCGTGCCATAAGTCGAGCTGGGGGTAGTAATTGACACCTGTTAACGAGCTTTTGCCAGCATCAAGCGGAAGATTTTCGAATACTACGCTATCCATTACCACCCATTTACCGCCATCGTAGCTCGAGATGATTTTCATAATCTTGGGGTCAGGTTCTTGGCCGATATTCTTAAGTAGAGGATGGACATGAAACACAGAGAGCAGGGTGAAAACCATTAGAGCGCTGGCAAAGATAAGGCCCCAGTTTCTTAGAAGTGCGAAGACCAGTCCGGCCATAAAGAATGCTGCTCCCAAAACCAAAACTGTCTCATTAGGATGCAAGAAGATCGGGAAATGCTGTTTGACGAAGAACCCTGAGTAAAGATAGCTAATCAGGGTTATAACTGAAAAAGCCATAGCCCCAATTAGAGGGAACTTCCACTTATTTACAGTCTGATTTCTAATAATCAGAACGATTTGCATTAATTGGAGCAGCCCAAAACCAATTATTAGCCGCGCGTGTTGAACTTTGTTGAGCAGTAAGAGTTTATAAATAATGTTGGCTCCAGGCACAAAGACTCTAACCAGTAGTAATGTTATAAAAACGTTGACGGTGATCATCGGCCAGTCATAACTGCCTTTTTTTTGCTTTTGTCTTAGAGACAGGTAAAGTGATGGGACTATCAAGAATGGAGCTATAAAGATGAAGTTCGAGGCCTCACTTTGATTGGTAAAGAAGTTAGCCCCACGGCTGTTCGATTGCAGGATTGGCGAGAGTTGGCTGGTAAAGAGCTGCAACCAACTCAGTCCACCGCTATGAATATCACGGACACCAGGATAGACTGTATTTGCTGTGGTACGGATAGCGCCCAGATGAGTCGCCACAAATAGTGCCGAAACAACTGCTGCTATCCCTGCCGCCCCAGCTACCCAAAGCAGCTTCAGAAAAAGGTCTTTCCAGGGAACCTGGCGATGTTGTTCGAGTAAATAGCCCACAAAGAAACTGACCAAAGCTAAAACCGAGGCGATTTGAAAAGGCGGATAAAGAATTAGGGCAAAACAGACCATTAAATACGCCAAAACGGCAGCTAAAATCAGCTGCCGCCGCCGGCTATCTGTCTCGATGATACCAATAGCTACCAATAGGATTGTTAGACTGAAGAAGATAGGCGCAATTGTGCCGGCCAAAAACCACCAAACAATAAAAGGACTGGCCGTTACAGCCAGGGATATTAGTGCAGCGAATAATCGCTTACCAGGGAGAAACTTCAAAACGAAGAAATAGACGGCAGATGTCAACAAGAAAGGCCAAAGCCACCAGCGGAAAGCAAAAGCTTGGTTGAACGGGAGAACAAAAAAAGCCAAATTTTGAGGCCGAAAAACCGTACTCCAATCTTTGGAAGGCACATCGGTGCCTATAGTCATATCTTCGCCCTTACCAATTGCAGGGTTTATGGCTGGATAGTGATCACGGAACTGCACAATTGTCATTTGGGTATTAACCAACCATTCATCTGATCTAATCGGACGGGGCTGGTTTAGGAGTAGCTCGGGGTTGTTCTCGTTGCCATAAAGAATTGAGTGGTAAATTCCAATCGAACTCCCGCTGACTTTAAACGCGGTCAACCCGAACAATATTACCCCCAGAATCGTCGGGTATAACCATACGCTCTCATAAAAACGTTTAAAGCTCAGTTTGAGCTTAAGTCTATTGCGTTTAGCCGGAGCAGCCACTAATTACTTCTTAAAATTTAGAAAGACTAAGCCGGCCATAATCAGGCCAATGCCGATAATTTTGGTAGCGGTAAAGACCTCTTTAAATATGAAGAAGGAAGCCACAAAGATTAGAATGTAAACAAAAGCTGCGACCAACGGAATAATATAACCAAGGTCATACTTGGAGATTAAATAGATGTAAGTCATAAAACTAATGCCGTAAAAAAGGATACCTGTAATAGTCATGAGATTTAAATTCAGGCTAACCTTATTGTCAACAAAAGAGACGGGCAAACCAGTCCGAGTGCCCAACTTCAAAATAATCAATCCGAGCGATGTAGTAATAACGTAGGCGAAGATCAGAGGTTTCTGCACCAGTCCATTGTACCTAATTTTTAAATCCGAGGGAATAAGCTCACCGGATACAGGTATTTTGAATTTCATAAATTCTCCGGTAGAATGGGATCCGTTATGTCCAAAACTAAAGTGATTAATGCCCAAAAAACACGAACCAAAACCTGTGTTTTTTGTGGCAACACAAAATTATCAGAAGTTATTGATTTTGGCGACATGGCGCTTGCTGGCGCCTTCTTGACTAAAGAGCAAATTCCCAACGAAAAGAAATACCCGCTGGTGATCGTTTTCTGTGAGGTCTGCTACGTAGTCCAGGTAAGAGACCATATTGATCCGAAGGTCCTCTTTGCCAATGACTTCTACTTCTCATCAGCTATCAAGACCTTACGCGATCACTTTGTGGAGTATGCCGCCGAAGTCACCGATCGATTCCTGAAAGACCCCCACAGGGCTGTAGCAGTAGAGTTTGGTAGCAACGACGGGGTACTACTAAGGCCTCTGGCGAAAGAAGGCATCGGCACTGTGATTGGTGTTGACCCAGCCACGAACATCACCAAGTCGGTCAATAGTGATGAGTTTATCGTTATAAATGATTTTTTCAACGTCGCTACGTCAAAATCGATCAAAAAAAAATACGGTAAGGCCAATCTCATTATGGCCAATAATGTTTTTGCCCACATAAGTGATATTAACGGTGCCACCGATGGGGTTTATAATCTCCTGGCTGATGATGGAGTCTTTGTGTTCGAGGTCCATTACTTGGGTAAAATTATCGAAGAGATGCAATACGATTTCATCTATCATGAGCATATCTACTACTACTCACTGATAGCGCTTCAAAACCACCTTAACCGTCATGGCATGGTCATATTTGATATCAAACCGATCTCTATCCATGGCGGCTCTATCCGCTACTACGCCGCTAAAAAAAGCAGTAAACATACCAAGAACATTTCTTCGAGCGTGACAAAACTACGTGATCAGGAGCTTGAACTAGGTTATGATAAGGCCTCAACTTACATCCGCTATGGGAAAAGTGTTGCAATCAAGAAGCACCAACTAATGAGTCTTCTAGAGAAGTTAAAGGCTGAAGGCAAAAGCATTGTCGGATATGGGGCTTCAGGTCGTGCCAATACCATAATCCAATACTGCGGCATTACTGGTGACCATATTGACTATATTATTGATGATGCGCCAGCCAAGCAGGGACTCTATACGCCCGGGTCTCATATTGAGATAAAAGCTAATAAGGTGCTTACAGCCGACCACCCAAACTACATTTTGATATTTGCTTGGGCTTTTTACAAAGAGATTATTGCAAAACTAGATAATTACATAGGACGGGGTGGTCGGGTGATTGTACCGCTGCCCGAAGTAAAAATCTATCCAACAGAGGAGCAACCATGAAAGTAATGTCGATATTTGGTACCCGGCCTGAGATGATAAAGATGTGGTCGACCCTAAAGAAATTAGACGATCTGAACTTTGACCACATTATGGTCCATACCGGACAGAACTTTACCCCAGAACTCAAGAACTTCTTCTTCAATGACCTAGAACTTAGACAACCAGACTATCAACTAGAAATCGATACCTCTAGCCCCGCCAAGGAGACGGCTGATGTGATCGTAAAATCCGATGAACTATTTGGAAAAGAGCAGCCTGATGCTCTATTGATTCTCGGGGATACATATAGCGGGCTATCAGTCATACCAGCGGCACAACGCGGTATTAAGATTTTCCACATGGAGGCTGGGCTAAGGGCGTGGGATAGACGGATGCCCGAGCAACGCAACCGGATGCTTATTGATCATATGAGCAATATTCTATTGCCATTTAATAATTATCATCGCGAGAACTTAATTAGGGAGAATATCCACCCAGCCAAGATTTTTCTAACCGGCAACCCCACCTTTGAAGCTATGCGGAAATTTCGGCCCAGGATAGATGAAAGCTCAATTATGAAAAAGCTGGGGCTCTCTAAAAATGGTTATATTTTGGTTACTGCGCATCGTAGTGAGAATGTTGATAATCCGGAATATCTTGCCGCCATGTTTAAAGCTTTTGAGGATATAGCCAAACGATTCGATAAACTGGTGCTGTATCCCATGCATCCGCGAACCAAGAGCAAAATGAGCTCAATCGGGGTCCCTAAAGGTATTAAAATCATTGATCCACTCGGATTCTACGACTTCAACCGCCTCTTTATTGATGCATTTTGTGTGCTCTCGGATTCAGGCACTGCATCCGAGGAGGGGTTGTATTACCGAGTTCCCGTAGTATCGCTGCGTATGACCACGGAGCGTCCCGAAACTGTTGAGGGCGGTGGACACATTGTTGCCGGCATGGACCCGAATAACATTGCCGACTCAGTCGAGACGATAGTAAGGGAGCCTTACGCAGCCAGGTATGATCTTAATGAAGGCTTCGAAGCATCAAATGTAGTTGTAAACTGTATTCGCAGCCAGATCACCAATTGGTTTTAAGACTATCTCAGTAATCGTTAGCTAAATATAAACTCGTATAATTTTCCGAGGACTAAATTTCTTTCCAGGTGTTGGAAGTGGTAATTACGCCCCCGCTCACCCATTTTTTCGCGCTCGGCTGGAGAGAGGGCGTAGATTTTCTTTATATTAGCAGCCAGAGCCTCAGGATCTTCGGTCGGGCCTGCATATCCGCATTTGGCCAGATTATTTACTAGATTTTGAGCCTCACCGTCCATGGCCAGTACCATCGGCTTACCGGCGGCCAAGTATGATGTGACTTTGGCCGGGATGGTGGCTTCTAGCAACTGGCTCTTTACTAAACAACCAAGCAACACATCTGCGATGCCGGTATAACGTGGGATATCGGTAATCGGTTTATACCCCTCAAAAAAGAAACTACTTTCCAGTCCGGCCTCAGCAACCTTCTTCTCTAACCATTTTCGCGACATACCGTCGCCGACAATTATCCAGTTGATATCTGAGATCCCCGCGGATTTTAATTGTTTGGCAGCCGCTATTACGGTTTCGAACGACTGAGCCGGACTAATGTTGCCCGCGAACAAAATATTGAAGCCATTACTATATCTGGCAGCTAAGGCTCGGTCGTGAATCTCCGTTTCATAAATCTTCTCACAGGCCTGGGGGATTAAAGCGATTTTTTCTTTGGAAAGTTTGGTAATCTCGGCCACCCGAGCACCCATTGCATCAGATAGTACCAGCAATTTGTCGGCTTGGCGGTAGTGCCAGTGTGAAACTTTAGTGGCCAGATACCGCAGAAATCGATTCTCAATCTTCAAAACTGAAAAGAGATTCTCGGGCCACAAATCGAGCACATACATAGTAATCTCGATTTTTTTAATCTTGCCAACGATTATTCCTGCAATGGACATCATTATTGGTGAGTAGGTAAAAACAAAAATTTTGTCATACTTCTTAGTTAATAATCTAGGTACATGAAAAAGACTGGCCAACGGGAATGAGATATAATTTAGAAAAATCCGAAAATTTGTATTACTTCCTCGGGGGATTTCGAAAGCCCGCCTGATCTTTACTCTGTTATGCACCTGGCGGCGATTTTTAAAGATTGAATAACTATCAAAAAATTGGCCTGACGGATAGTTAGGAATACCACAGAGTACTTCCACATCACAGTCTTTTTCGACCAAATAGTCACAAATATCGTTGATCCGAAAGGATTCTGGCCAGAAGTGTTGGCAAACTACTAATACTCTCTTTCGCTTTGATTCACCGGCTTTCATAATGTTTGTACAGTTGAGGATGATGAGTTATCCAATCCTTCATTTCTGTCACCATTTTCCGATAATCAGGTACAGCGAAGTCGAAGTCGCGTCTGGTATTTATCAATGTTCTGTCTTGTGCGATATCACTCTTGGGCTTAACATTTACGAACTTAAGATCAAAGATCTCCTGGAAGAGTTGTAGAAGATTATACTTTGAGATGTTCTTTTTGGGGACGAGATGGTAAACACCACCTATATTTTGTTCAATTGCTTCCCTAATACCTCTGGCTAGCTCAGTAGTTGTTATGCCACTCCAAAAGACTTTATCGTAGCCTGTGACTTCACCTTTTTGCTGATAAAACCAGTTGAAGAGCCCAGAACCATCGGCTCTCATATCAGGGCCGATTATAGACATGCGAAAGGTTAAATCCTTCGCATTAATTATCTCACCGAGCGCCTTCGAGCGATCGTAAAAACCCTCAGCATCATACGCAGAGTTTTCCTTGTGAGGGGAGTTATTGCTGGAAAATACACAATCGGTGCTGAGGTGTATTACCCTTGTCTTTGATTCTTTGTAGTAGTTTTCTAGGAAGTGGGGCAGGTATGCATTAAGGTAAGCTGCCAAGTCCTTGCGTTGCTCACTTTCCTTAACCAAAAGCCCAATGCAATTGACCACCACATCGTATAAATGGCTATCCAAAAACTCCCTGAAGTTTGCGGAATCGGTGACATCAATTAAGTGTGTGTTCTTATCTAGAGGATGTTTGCTGGAGAGGGTGTCAACAGCATAGCCGTTTTCGCGCAAGTATATTGCCACCACATGCCCAGCCATACCGCTGGCACCAAGTACCAAGATTTTTATAGCGTGACTCCTTTGCGGCCCTCGATCTCGTTCTTGATATAGTCTGTTGCGCGGAGCTTTTTCTTGACCTCTTTTACTGTCAGCCTGGTAGTGTTAAACGAGGTGTATTCTTCAATAGTGATGGACATTGGCTCACCTTTCACAAAATATTTCTCATAATTGAGGTCCCTGGTGTCGGCCGGCACTTTAAAATACAGCCCCAGGTCAATGCTCTTGGCTTTTTCTTCGCGAGTTAACAATGTCTCGTGGGCCTTTTCGCCGTGTCGAGTACCGATAATTGATACCTCGACGTTGGTGCCGAAAAGTTCAATCAGAGCTTGCGCAAGGTATTCGATTGTACTGGCAGGAGATTTTTGGACAAACAAATCACCCTGTTTGGCATTCTGGAAGGCAAACAACACCAGATCAACCGCCTCGTCCAGATCCATGAGGAAGCGGGTCATGTCGGGGTCGGTAATTGTGATCTTTTGCCCACTCTTTATCTGATCAACAAACAAGGGGATCACGGAGCCTCTCGATCCCATGACATTACCATAGCGAGTGCAGCAGATAATGGTTTTGGCAGAGTCAATGTTGCGAGATTTGGCAATAATCACTTTCTCCATCATAGCTTTCGATGTTCCCATGGCATTAATGGGATAAGCGGCCTTGTCGGTTGAAAGGCAGATCACTTTCTTAACACCTTCCTCGATGGCCGCGGTTAACATGTTATCGGTGCCAATGACGTTGGTACGAACCGCCTCCATGGGAAAAAACTCACAAGAAGGCACCTGCTTTAAAGCTGCTGCGTGAAATATATAATCAACGCCCCTAACGGCATCTCGAATGCTCTCAAGATTTCGAACATCGCCAATGTAGAACTTGAGCTTGTCATTCTTGAGTTCTTTACGCATATCATCTTGCTTCTTCTCGTCTCGTGAGAAGATGCGGATCTCTTTGATGTCGGTTTTCAAGAATCGCCTGACAGTGGCATTCCCGAACGATCCGGTTCCCCCGGTAATTAGCAGGGTCTTGTTTTTAAACATTGAGCTTTCTTTCACATCCACATCCATTAGAGTACCAGATTTACCCTATTCTTAAAGACGAAACTTATTTCTGACCGTCTTTAGTACTGCTATTCGTTAATCGAATAGACAGTTCTTGATGTAAGTCCTGCACTCGGTGCTCAAGTGCATCGGCTTTACTATAGGCCTGGGTTGCTATAAACAGCGTCGCGATAATGCCCGTGATTTGGATAACGTCAAATAGGCTCAAGGGCTCAGTCTGAGTTAAATTATTGGAAAAGAGGAAGGCATAAATTGGCGCGGCAAAGATGAGGCCTAAGAGTATTGTGGCCCATAGCCCCACTCGGACAATGCAGCCTCGGCGGGTGATGCGCCCCAATTTGTATTGCATGATGGCTTTTAATATTGCAGCCACAATCAACGGCGTGTTTAGAATGATCAGGATAAGGTATCTACTCACCGAGTAACTCCAAAATCCGACGCTGCACAAGCGACTTCACAATGTGTAATGAATTCCAATTACTTTGACCTTTTGAGAGCGAGTATTCAGTATAAATAGCCTTAATCGGGTACTCTTCGATCACAAGACCCGACTGCTTGGCTCTCCAGAGCATCTCTGAGCAAAATTCAAAACCGCTGGTGCGCCAACGCAGCTCATTAAGGGCACGATTAGAAAATACCCGCAGACCGGACTGCGAATCGGTCACCTTGACACCGAACAATACTAAGGTGAGAGCGCTTAGGCCTCTATTACCCAAAACCTTCACATTAGACATGCCAGAGGCATCAATTAGTCGGCTACCAATCAGTAGATCGGCCTGGTTTTGTTGGATCAATTCAACCCCGCGCAAGACGTCTTTTGGGATATGCTGGCCATCGGCGTCCAAAGTGGTGGCGATATCGAAACCTTGTTGCTGGGCGTAACTTAAGCCGGTAGCGGTAGCTCCCCCAGATCCGGTGTTCAGAATATGCCTAATTACAATAGCGCCAGCCTGTTCGGCCACTTTGGCAGTAGCGTCTTTAGACCCGTCGTCTACCACCACAATGCTAGACTCATAGGTTTGCTCAGCCAAGGCTTCAGCTAAACCCTTTACCACATCGCCAATCACTTTATCCTCGTTGTAGGCCGGTATTACGAATGCAACACGCAAACTCACTACTTAAATAACCCTTTCACGTAATTTTGTTGAGCTGGCTCATTAGTACTAGGCAATTTTCTCAGGTTTATCTGATGAAATAAAGCCTCCTCGGTCGATTTGGCTGACTTGGGCCCAAAGCCGGTGACGTTCAAGTATAATATTTGGTAATGGCCAGAGCAAAAAAATCCAAGGACGATTCAAAGACCTCTGAGCAGCCGATCGCCCCAATTGCAGACGCCGAAACCCTCGACGCTGATTCCGGCAGCGATAGCGATGACGCTTTTGCGGATTTGGGACCGAAGCGGACTCACCACTGGCTGATTGCAGTTAGCGTCGGCGGCATCATAGCCATCGCCAGTTTGGTTGGCTTCAAAGTGGCCTACGCCAGCAAAATCTACCCTGGCGTTAGCGTTAATGGCACGTCCGTGGGTGGCCTGACGAAGGCTCAAGCCAAAACCGCGCTTGATCGGGCTAGCCAAACTTACCAAGATGAGCAGGTGCCGATTAGCTATGGCAATACGACCCTTTCGGTCGACATTTCCCAAATCGGGATTAGCTACGATAGCGATGCGGCTGTGGCTGAAGCTTACGCTCATGGCCGAGAGGGCAGCTTGGGCGACCATCTGCGTCAGGTTGCCAGGGCCATTACTGACCGGCCCACCAAATTGGTGCATTACAGTTATGACGATGCTAAACTAGCGCCCTATGTTGCCGAAATCGTCGAGAAAACCGATACTCCAGTCGTAAATGCCACTCTGAACTTTTCCGATACTGGGCGGGCTACTGTTAACCCGGGCCAAGCTGGCCAACGCCTGGATATTGGTTTGCTCGTTAGATCATTAGAACAACGTATCGCCGCCAGCAGCGCAGAGGCCATTACAGCACCGATCTACCAACAAAGCCCAAATATTGAGACAGGCGACTTGGAATCGGCCAAATCGCAGGCCGACGTTTATTTGCAGGGCCCTATCACGCTCGCGATTTTGAACAAAACTACCTTGGTTCAGCTATCCGATATCATCAAATGGATTAGTGTTGATCGACCGACTCCATCGTTGTTAGCCCCAAATTTGACGATCGATCAGGTGGCTAACTACGCCCCGCCGGTACCAGTGACGCTAAGTGTTAGCGATGCAGCCATCGCTGCCTATGTCGCTGGGCTAGCTAAAACCACCGACAAAACCGGTCAAAACGCCGCTCTAACCATCCAAGATGGCCACGCCACTGTCTTTCAACCCAGCATCGTCGGCTACCATATGGACCAGGTCGGGACGGCCAGCGCCATCAAAGCCGCGCTCGTCAAATTACCGAGCGATCGAAACATTGTGGTGGCTGTTAAAACCATGGATCCGGCCGTGACCGAAGCCAACTTGAATGACCTGGGTATCAACGAACTGATCGGCGAGGGCGTAACTTATTTCCCCGGCTCACCAGCGGCTCGGATGCAAAATATCCGGGTCGGGGCCGCTAAATTTAATGGTGTCCTGGTCAAACCCGATGAGGTCTTTTCGTTCGAATCAAACTTGGGCGATGTTGGCCCAGCTACTGGTTACGCCCCGGCTTTGGTCATTCTGGGCGACCATGAAGAGTTTCAATATGGAGGCGGCATGTGCCAGGTTTCATCAACGGCTTATCGCGCGGCTTTGTTTTCGGGGCTACCGATTGTCGAGCGCCACAACCACTCCTTTGCCGTCGGTTATTATACGGCGCCTTATGGCGTGCCGGGCGTTGATGCTACCGTCTTTAACGCTTCCATCGATTTGAAATTCAAAAACGATACCGGGCATTACATCCTGATTCAAACTGTCCTATCGGGCACTACCCTAAAGTTTGATTTTTACGGCACCAAAGTCAAAACTGGCCGCATCCGCGGACCCTACTTTATCGATCCGGCGGGGGGGGCGGGCTGGAACCCGACCGTGCCCTCGACCACGGTTTTTTACCGCGATATTTTAGACTTAGCTGGCAATGTTATCAAAACCGATACCATCCAGACTCACTACAAATCCAGCCTCGACTTCCCGGTGGTCAAAGAACTGAATTAGACATTTAAGCTGAATAATCCAAATTACCAAAACCGTCTTGACAATTCGGTTTTTGTTCGGTATGTTAGGAGTAACGAGTCTGGGTAACCAGACGGAAAGGAGGGTACAAATATAAATGCCATTAACCAAGCGGCAAAAAGAGATTCTCGATTACGTCACGCAGTATATCGAATTGCATGGTTACGCACCGAGTTACCGCGAGATTGCCGAGGCTTTCAAATTGGGTTCAGTCGCAACGGTGGCGGAGCACGTTGATACGCTGATTTCCAAAGGACTTTTGCGTAAAAACGAGAACGAGGCTAGATCATTGCAACTAGTTAGCCCCAGCACCGAAGAGTTCGATGACTCGCGCAGCGTTGGCTTGCCCATTATGGGTCTAATCGCCGCCGGTCAGCCGATTGAGACTATCAGCGGCCACGCCGAAACCCTGGAGGTTCCGCCATTTATGGTCGGCCGCCGCCATTCCTACGTCTTGCAGGTCCGGGGTGAAAGCATGAAGGATGCCGGCATTATGGACGGTGACTATGTAGTGATTCAGGAAAAGCCGGAGCCATCTCGGGGCGATATGATCGTGGCTTTAGTCAACGGCGAGGCTACACTCAAACGCTACTACAAAGAAGCCGACCACATTCGCCTGCAGCCGGAGAATCAAGCCATGGATCCAATCATCGTCAAACCAGGCACACCGTTTGAAATTCAAGGGATATGCATCGGAGTGATTAGAAAGTATTAGCAAATCCGATTAGTAAAAAAGAGAACCTCCGCCGGCAAGCAAGAAGTTCTCGTGAACGCTCGAAAACGTCCTTTGCGTATCTTAGCAGAACTCTAAGAATTCGTTAACAAATAAAAACATCACGAACCGGGTTAAGGGCCGGTTGAGTGAAAGGAGGGGAAAATGAATAAACGTAAATTAAAAATCACCTACCGGCGATACCTCGGCCCAGCCCTGTACGACCTGATTCACGCTGAGCGGACCAAGCACGTGTTGCCAGTCACGGCCGGTCAAATCGCTAAATTAGCCAAGGAGGAAGTTTGATGAACAAGCGAAAATGGCGAGCACTTTACCGCCGCTACCTCTTCTCTTACAATTTTGAAACCATCGATCAGATTGATCACCGCTGGGTTCACCAGCCATAAGTTAGGGGGAGTCCGTCCGGCAACTGCTGGGTTGGTAAGGGGAATACGTCCCAGTTGGGGCGTATTCGTTTTGGGTTGACTTTGGTTAGCCAAACGATAACCATAAGAGTGTTATGATAATTCCTCTTAGCGGTTATCCCGATCTAGTTCTTCTCATCATTCGCTTAATACTAGGCAGCGTCATGATTTATTACGGCTGGCCCAAAATTCGTGACCCCAAAAGCAACATCAAGGACTTCGAAAAAAAGGGCTATAAACCAGGTTGGTTCTTTAATGGCTTAAGTGCGGCCATTGAATTCGCCGGCGGTATTGGCATTATCACTGGAGTCCTGTACTGGCTACCAGCTCTGGGTTTTGGTGGCGAAATGTTTCTGGGTATTATTTGGAAAACCACCAAGGGTAATAAGCCCTTCACCGATTGGAGCTACGATCTAATCCTGCTCGGTCTGTGTCTAACTCTACTAACCTTTGGCCCGGGAGCATACCGGCTGTTTTAAGGATTGTTTAGGC
This sequence comes from Candidatus Saccharimonadales bacterium, assembly GCA_035480635.1. Taxonomy (NCBI): domain Bacteria; phylum Candidatus Saccharimonadota; class Candidatus Saccharimonadia; order Saccharimonadales (SeqCode); species Saccharimonadales bacterium (SeqCode). The sequence continues at coordinate 4,510 of DATIHN010000018.1, read as the reverse complement.
GGCTCTTTCTCGGTATAATCTGGCAGTACGATATTCCGGAGTAGCTCAACGGTAGAGCAACACCCTGTTAAGGTGATGGTTGCCGGTTCGAATCCGGCCTCCGGAGCCATTTTGCATTTATTGAGGCCAAATCGCCCTCTTTTTGCTTTGGGGAGGCATATTTATTAGTTCGAATCTTTTCATAATCAGCATTTAATTCACCGGCTGCTTTTGCAATTGGAACGAACCAGTTATTCAACTGGATTTCGAGTTTTCCATTTTGGATTGTTGGGTTATTCCCCAAGGCAACGAAGATTTCCTTTTTGGTGCCTAGATCACCTTTTTCGAAGTTCTCCTTGGCATATGTGGCAAACTCAAATGTCTGTTCGGTGAGTTCTAACCATTTTGACGCCCGATCTTCAGTGCTCCTCAGATTCTCTTGGAGCTTGGCTAGCTTTGCCTTTAGCTTGCTCCGTTCAGATGAGTATTCCTCGTCATCGATCAGGTCTCTATAGCGCATCATTGTTAGGTTATCTAGCTCCTTTTGGGTCTCAAGAGTACCTCTAGATTGAGTGATGTGGAGTTTAGTTCGATCCTCGATCTCGGAATCGTTGGACTGGTTTAAGACTTTAATTGCCCAGGTTTTAAATTCGGGTAGAATAGTGATTGAGTTCAGGATCTGAGCAATTTGTCTTTCCAACTCTTCCTCACGCATAACTTTGCGTTGACCGCATGGGCGTTTCCAAGTACATCGATAGTAGGTGTACTTCTTAGTCTGCTTCGAGCTTTTTATGAACTTAAGTTTTGATTCGGCGGTAATCGCTCCGCCACAATCACCGCAACGGATAAACCCTGTGAAAGCGAACCTATGCTTTTGCGGGCGTGGTTTCCCTTTTCGACCAAGGATCATTTGCGCACGATCAAACTCATCCACTGTAATCATGGGCGGGTATTTGCCCTTATACAACTCTCCATTGTGCCTAAACCAACCAGTGTAGAAGATGTCTGTAAAGACGTCGTATATACAACTCCTTGATAACGGACCGCCACCTACCTTTCGCCTCTTCTTGGTCCTGAAGCCCCAATCGTTGTTTGCGATCTCAAGGATCTCAGGGACCGTATATGCTCCAGATAAGAGCATCTCCCACATCTTCCGAACGTTTGCGAAGCGTTCGGGATCTTTAATGATGATCTTGGTTCCTTTATCTAGTTCAGGTGTATTTAGATACCCAACTCTCGTCATCCCTGGCTTCCATCCCATTTGAAGTTTCTTTTCGAAGCCTCTCTTAACGTCCTTGCTTAGCTTTGCCGAAAAATACTGTGAGTGGGACATGATGGTTTGAAGCATCATTATTCCTTCTGGCGAGTTATCAAACGGATACGAACAAAACTTCAGGTCCAGAATCTTGCCTGTTCTTACCATGTAAGTAATAGCAGCTGCATCTACTTCATTCCTTGATAAGCGATCTGGATGCCACGCAACGATGCCTTGCGCCTCATCTGCCTCGATGCGCTTTAGCATATCATCAAAGACGGGCCTGTTATAGGGTTTGAAGGCGCTCGCAGACTCTGGAGGTAGCTCAATAATGTCCAAATTTGGGAAAGTGGCCCTGGCCTGATCTAACTGAGACTCCAACGATAACACCTGTTTCTCTTCATCTTCGGTTGATTTACGAGCATAAAGAAAGTATTTCATATCTTCAGTCTAATCCTGTTTTATTATCATTGTCATCTCCATCTACCGGCAGCCCGTAGCCTCTCAATACTTCCTTAAGTGGGTCAATCTTTACTTCGATAGGGTGTGGACTAAACACTTCACGTTCAAGTTTTTCAAGAGCAAATTCTGCTTTGGCGGATATAACTCTTTCTTTGACCCATTCGGCTTTTGCCTGATTAACACGGTCACAGAAATCCTGATCGCTGTTAAGCCAGTTGGTAATAGTGTTTTCGGATCTCCCAATAAACAGGCCTGCATATTTTTGAACCGGGACATCTCTGAAATATACAACAAACTTGGCTTTTAATTCCTTAATATCTTCCGCAGATTGATGACGATCAGACATTTTGAAGACCCCATGTCTTAAGGCACTGGCATGGTACCACTGGATCGGAATTAGTTAAGTATCCATTAACACAACTGCCTATACCGCAGGGCTTAAATCGCTTTCTTTTACTCCATTCATTTACTACATTTGGCTGCAACTGACTGCCTCGGTTTGATTGCACTGGAGTTCCTGCATTAGGGAAGTATATTTCAGGGGTTATCTTGTATCTATTGCTTCGCCCGGGGCTACCCATTGACCAGCTTACAAGATTTGCTCGTTTTAATTCCTGGAGCAAATCGTTAACCCTACGTTTAGAAAGCCCTGCGTTATTTGCAAGTGTTTGGTGGCTTGGAAATGCTGATCCATCAGTGCCTGCATAAAGAAGTAAATCAATGAAGATAAGCTTTGCGCTTCTTGAAATCGAAGCTTTTCTGACCACAAGCTCTGCCAATCTTGAAAATCGAACATTATACTTTCGACCCTGATTTTCCATCATATATCTCGTAATCTTCATTGGTTATTGGTCGATAGACGGCTCGCATAACTTGTACAAGCTGTGAGCCCAGTGCATTGGCCTCCTCGAAGGATAGTAGAGTCCCAAATCTGACTTTGTAAATCGATTGGAAATCCATAACCTGTTCGTCCGTCAGGTGCATCTCAGCCGCCGTAAATTCTCGTTTTAAGGGCTCGTATGCGGTCAAAGTAAAGTCGTGGTATAACTGGAAGTTCATCATCCCGATATGCCTTCAGCGCCTCCTCAAAACCTGCTTCCCGTTGATTGAAAATGAAGACCATGCGCCTTGGATTTGAGTTATCCAGCCAACGATGCCGAAAACCTGCTTCTTCAAGCGCCGCTGCACATGGCAGGTCACTACAGTAAAAAAAATCGGGGTGATCGAGCGGAATCCGTTCTGGCTCCTTATTCATCTAATCCTCCATTAATCAAAAACGAGCTTTGCGCTCGTCCTGCACTAATCATCTGGCTGAGTTTGGATTCTGTCCATGACTTTCGACTTAAACGAGTTATTTCAGGTGTAGAGTTTCATGGGATGAACCAATTGTGTAAAATAAGCTACATAATATGAGGATGAATATGAAAGCTGAGTATCTTATTGATAACTGGGAATGGGTGTTACGAGATTTTGGGTCGAATCTTAGAGGGCGTCGAGAACTTGTTGGATTAACGCAGAGTGAGCTCGCTGACATGGCTGGTTTTGATCGAACCTATATTTCTAGGCTTGAATCTGGTAAAGCGAATATTTCTCTTAAAAACCTTTACCGATTAGGGCAACCTCTCTCAATCAATGGAGCTTATTTATTACCGCTCGTATAAAGCAGGTCCTGATCGATCTAGTTTTTGCTTTGACAATGGTAAATAGGTGGATCTACACTTAGTTCACAACCGGAGTGTTATCTAATGAATGAACATGAAACTAAGCCTTCAGAACATCACCACCAGGCACCTGTCACTGAGCATCAAGTAGATGAGAAGTCGCAGGGCAAACAATGGTATCAGAAGTGGTGGGGTATTGTACTCGCCATTTTGTTTTTTCCGGTCTTCGGTATCTGGTATATCTGGGCTAAATCAAACTGGAAAACTCCTCTAAAAATACTGGTTACCGCTGTTTGTGGGATCATTATCATTTCATGGTTAGTTCAAATACAACCAACTACAAAAACAAATACGAGCAATCAAAACCAACCCACCCCAGCGACAACAAATAGCACCACAAGTGAATCTGCGCCGACTACGGCAAGCGCTGACAGTAAACCTAGTGTACCCGCCGAATACACATCGGCTCTCTACCAGGCCACTTCATACGCCAACGATCAGCATATGTCCAAACAAAGTGTCTATGACCAGCTAGTATCTCAGTACGGTGAAAAGTTTTCGGTAGCTGCTGCCCAGTATGCGATTGATAATGTCAAAGCTGATTGGAACGCAAATGCTCTATTTACTGCAAAAAGCTATCAAACTAATCAGCACATGTCGCCCGCAGCTATTCATGACCAACTAACTTCTCAGTATGGAGAAAAGTTTACTCAAGCAGAGGCAGATTTTGCCATCCAGCATCTGAATGACTGAATATAGTAATCTATAAATTATACCTTGCACCGACAACATTTTCATTCGTGACATCTCGCAACAATACCTTATTACCGCTCGTGCTTGCTCTACTCTTAACACTAAAGTATTCTTACTCCTGAGGGTATTATTTGATTCCGACACGCCCCCCTTGTGCCGGAATCTTTTTAATAAGTTAGAATAATCTTATGTGTGGACGATTTGATTTAATCAAAAAACAGCAAGACCTAGAGCGGTATTATCATAAGACGAGTAACCTGCAAAGCTATAAGCCGAATTACAACGCTTCTCCCGCCCAAACGTTGCCTGTGGTGACGTCAGAGGCGATTGAGGGAATGCACTGGGGATTAGTGCCCCAATGGGCCAAAGGAATAAATACTGGATATTCAATGATTAATTC